>CAKZYH010000152.1 GCA_937884725.1 uncultured Paracoccaceae bacterium | reverse complement strand
ACCTCACACGCATTTTCGCGACCAACGCGCTCGGCCCGATCCGGGCTGCACGCGAGGCGGTGAGGCGCATGTCCACTGCGAGCGGGGGCGAGGGCGGGTCGATCGTCAATGTCTCGTCAGTGCTCGCGCGCTTAGGCGCGGCGGGCGAGTATGTACACTACGCAGCCACTAAGGGCGCTGTTGAGGCCCTTACGCTGGGGCTATCGCGCGAGGTGGCCGCCGAAGGAATCCGCGTGAACGCAGTGCGGCCGGGCCTGACGCGCACCGAAATGATCTTCAGCCCCGGTGACGAGGAGCGAATGGCCCGGGTGACGCCCAACATTCCCATGCAGCGGGTGGGCGAGCCAAACGAGATCGCGGCCGCCATTTCATGGCTCATGTCGCCGGCGGCGAGCTATGTCACCGGCGCCGTGCTGGACGTTGGGGGTGGGCGGTGACGGCCTCAGTCGTCGCGCGGGCCGTCTACGGCGGCGGGGGCGCGGCTGTGGTGGTTGTTAGTCAACACCAGGCGGGAGAGCAGGCGCAGGAAAAGCTCCCGTTCGGTGTCGTCCAGTCCGTCCAAAATCCGCGACTGGGCGACAATGTTGGCGGGTTCGACTTGATCGAGCGCGGCTTCACCCGCGGCCGTGATGAACAGGCGGCGGCGGCGCCGGTCCCGCGGGTCGGCGCGTCGTTCCAGAAAGTCTCGCTTTTCAAGCCGGGCCAGAACTTCCTGTGCGTTGCTGCGGTCGATGCCGATGATCCGCGCCAGCTCCAACTGGTCCATGCCCGGGATATGCCGCACGGCCGACAGCGTTGCGTATTGCACCGGGCGAAGATCGCCGCCGGTCTCGTCGAGCCAGATGGAGACGGCGATCTGCTGCATGCGCCGGATGAGGTGACCCGGCATGCCGTGCAACTCCAGCGCGGCCGCTTTGTCTTCACTCCTGAAAAGCTCTGGTCGGTTCACCAGCCTTCACCCCTGCCACACGTTGTCTGCAAGCGACGTGCCTGCGGACCTTTTAGCGATACTGGGAGCGATTGAACATGAATGGGTCCGAAGGCAAGCTCTCGACCCCCGCTGAGGCGATCGCCCGCATCGCTGACGGTGCCGCCGTCTTCGTGTCGGGCTCGGGCGGGGGCCATCAGGTTCCCGAGGCGATGATCGATGCGCTCGCGGAGAGCTTTCGCGAAACCGGGACGCCAAAGGGGCTCACCTTGTGCAGCGTCGTGTCGCTGGGCGATTGGGACACGGCCGGGTTTTCAAAGCTTGCGCTGCCGGGCCTGGCAAAGCGTGTGATTTCGGCGGGGTTTAATAACTGCCCGGCGATTGCTGGGCTCGCGACAGCCGGCGAGATCGAAGCCTATACGCTACCCCAAGGGGTGCTGTCGCAGCTCACCCGGGAAATGGCCGCCGGCCGTCCGGGCCTCACCACCAAGATCGGGCTGCAGACCTTCGTCGATCCACGCCAGGAGGGGGGCAAACAGAGCGCCATCACCACCGAGGAGCTTGTGCGCGTGGTGCAGGTCGATGGGGCGGAGTATTTGTTTTACCGCGCGCTGCCCATCGACGTTGCCATTATCCGCGCCACGACGGCGGACGAGGCGGGGAACCTCACCGTCGAGGATGAGCCGATTTTCGGTGAGATTTTGTCCATGGCGGTGGCGGCGCGGCGCGGCGGCGGCCGCGTGATCGCGCAGGTGAAGCGGCTTGCTCGGGCGGGCACGTTGCCGGCCAAGGCGGTCAAGGTGCCCGGCGTTTTGGTGGACGACATCGTCGTTGTCCCCGATCAGCGCCAAACCTACCGGACTGCCTACCGCGCCGGTTATGCGGGGGCGGTGCGCGAGCCATCGCGCGATGTGGAGCCGCTGCCGCTCGATGTGCGCAAGGTGATCGCCCGGCGCGGTGCCATGGAGCTGTTCCCCGGAGCGGTGGTGAACATTGGCTATGGCGTTTCCATCGGGATCACGCCGGTGGCCGCCGAAGAGGATTTTCTGAGTGAGATTTGCCTCACGGTGGAGCAAGGCCTGTTCGGCGGCGCCCCGGCGCTGGGGCAGGATTTTGGCACTGGCGTCAACTATGACGCGATGATCGACCAGCCGCTTCAGTTCGATTTTTACGATGGGGGCGGGCTCGACATGGCGTTTCTGTCGTTCGCGGAGGTGGATGCGGCCGGCAACGTGAACGTGTCACGCTATGGCCCGAACATCACCGGGCCTGGCGGCTTCATCAATATTTCCCAGGGGACGCGGAAGGTGACGTTTTCCGGCACCTTGACCACCAAGGGCCTGCGCTGCGCGCCGGACGGCACAGGCGGGCTCACCATTGCCGCCGAGGGCGCGACGCAAAAGTTCGTGCCGAAGGTGGAGCAGATCACGTTCTCCGGCCGCCGCGCCATCGAGGAGGGGCAGGAGGTGCTTTATGTCACCGAGAGGGCCGTGTTTCGGCTGACGGCCGATGGGTTGGAGCTCATCGAGATTGCCGGCGGTGTCGATCTTGAGCGTGATGTGCTCGCCCAGGTGGGCTTCAGCGTGGCGGTGTCACCGGACCTTAAGCCCATGGACCCACGGCTCTTTCGCCCGGAGCCCATGGGTCTTGCGCAAACGTTTCGGGCGCGGGGAGCCGGCCGATGAGCGTAGACGTGAAGGTGGCGGACGGGGTCGCGTGGGTGACGCTGGACGCCCCGCCGCTCAACCTTGTGAGCGTTGCGATGACCGAAGCGCTGGAAGCCGCGTTTGATCGGTTGGCCGCCGACCCCACGGTGCGCTGCCTGGTGCTGACGGGGGCAGGGGAAAAGGCGTTCTGTGCCGGCTCGGACGTGAAGGAGTTTCCGGCGTACATGGCGCCGCACAAAAGCATTACCGGAAAGCTTTGGGCGGAGAACGCGATGTACTCCAAGCTTGCCGACTTCCCGTGGCCGACCATTGCCATGGTGCGCGGTATCGCCTTTGGGGGCGGTTTGGAGTTGGCCGTGTGCTGCGATCTACTTTACGCCGCCGACACGGCCCGTTTCGCGCTGCCGGAGGTGCGGCTGGGCGTTTTTCCCGGCAGCGGTGGAACGGTGCGGGTGACGGCGCGCATCGGCCCGGCGCGTGCCAAGCGAATGATGTTTTTCGGCGACCCGATCGATGCGGCGACCGCGCAGGATTGGGGCCTTTGCGATGTCGTTGCGCCGGGCGAGGACTTGCACGAGGTGGTCGCGCGGGACGCCGCGCGCCTCGGTGAGGGGCCGCAGAGCCTGCGGTTGATGAAGACGGCGGTCGCGATGGCGAGCGATCACCCGCCGGCGGACGCCATCACCCGAATGCTGCCGCTGATCGATGAGGCCTTTAACAGCGCCGACTGCGCTGAGGGGACGGCCGCGTTTATCGAGAAGCGGCCGCCTCGCTTTGGTCGGGACTGACAGCCAGCAAGCGGGTTCGCAAGGCCGGCTGTCGGCGCGTCAGTTGCCGTAGATCACGCCCGGCAGCCACGTGGTGAGGCCGGGGAAGGTGATCACGAGCGCCATGGTTATCAGCTGCATGATGATGAACGGGATCACACCCTTATACATGTGCATCAAGTTGATCTCTGGCGGCGCGATCGCCCTGAAATAGAAGATCGCGGGCGCCATGGGCGGCGTGAGGTAGCTCGTCTGGAGCACCACCAAGAATGTGACGCAGAACCAGAGCGGGTCGTAGCCAAACCCCATGACGATGGGCAGCGCGATGGGGATGATGATCAACACCACCGAGATCAGCTCCAAGATGAAGCCGAGAACGAAGGTGAGGCCCAGGATGAGAGCAAGCACCATCCAGGGTTCGAGCCCCAAGTCGTTCAGCAGACCGCGCACCGCGCCCATGCCGCCGGAGGCGAAGAAGACGCCAGAGAACATTTGACCGCCGAGAACGATCAGCAGGATCATCGCGGTGATCTTGGACGTGTTGTAGAGCGCCTGCATGAGCACACTTACCGTGAGCCGGCGATAGATGATGCTCATGATCAGCGCGCCCAAGGCGCCGCAGGCTGCACCTTCCGTCGGCGTTGCAAAGCCGGACAGGATGGTTCCGAGCACCGCAACAATCAGGATCACCGGCGGAAGCAGCGCGAACAGTGTGATCTTGATGCGCTCCAGCATCGGCGGAAGGTCTTCAAGCTCGACCAGGTCGCGCGGCGCCATCTCCGGCTTCAGCGTGCACAGCGTGATGATGTAGATGAAGAACAGGCCGGCCATGACGAGGCCTGGCAGCATGATGCCTGCGAACAGGTCGCCCACGGGAAGGTTTGCCACCGGCGCCAGGACGATCACAGTAATGGATGGCGGAATAGCCGTGCCGAGCGAGCCGCCGGCGCAAATTGTGCCTGCGATGAGCCGTTTATCGTAGGCGTATTTCAACATTGGCGGGACGGCCAGAAGGCCGACGACAGTCTCCGTGGCGCCGGCGATGCCTGACGCGGCGGCGAAGATGGTGCACATCAGAATTGCGCCCACAGCGAGGCCGCCGGGCAGCTTTCGTGTCCACATATAGATCGCGTCGAACAAGCGTTCCGCGATGCCCGAGCGCTCCAACAGTGCGCCCATGAGGATGAAGAGCGGCACCGCGCCCAAGACATAGTTGGACGCGACCGAATCGACGCGGGCCACGAACAAGTTCACCGCATTGTCGCCAAAGCGCATGATGCCGAAGACAAGCGCGACACACATCAACGAAAACGCGATGGGAAATCCGGTTAGGATCAGCGCGAAGAGCGCTGGGAACATCAGAAGGCCAAGATCACCCATATCCTAGTCCGCCTCATAGGTCTTGTTGAAGCGGATGGCGTAGATAGCCTTCTCACATTCAGCGAGGATTTGCAGAAAAAACGTTGCGAAGCCGATGAAATAGACCAGGCGGAACGGCCAGATGACCGGGTTCCATGCGGACTGTCCGGTTCGCTCGTCGCCTTCAAAAGCCTTCCAAAAGTATTCGCTGAGACCAACCGTCACCCAGAGCACCACTGGGATGAGGAGGACGCTGCCCAAGAGAAAGACGAAACCGCGCCATCGCGGGCTGAGCTGGTGGTAGATCAAGTCCACGCTCACGTGAGCGTTTTCTTTTAAGGCATAGGCGATGCCGAACATGAAGATGGTGCCCATCATCATGTAGGCGACTTCGAAGGCCCAGAAGGTCGGTGCGTTAAAGATCTGTCGCGCAACAATTTCGTAGACCATCGCCGCCACCAAAGGCAGCGCGAGAAGAGCGCCGATGCGGCCGATTAAGCGGGTCCACCACTCCACCCATGGCGTTATAAGCATGGTCTCTCCTGGCGGGGTAAATTCAGAAAAAAAAGAAGGGGAGCAGCTTCTGCCGCTCCCCTCTGGTTTTTAGCCGCCGATCGGCGAACGGAACTTTGGCCAGTTCGTCATTTTCGAGCGGAACTCTTGCTGGTTATCGAAGGCCTTTTTGAACCATTCGTTCTCCGCGGCCTGTTCTTCGCCCCATTTGACGGACGCATCTCGCGCGGCGGCGATGAACTCATCGCTCAGCTGCACCAGCGTGTTGTTGCCGCCCTCCATGAGTGCCTGGTAGCCCTCTAGGTCGTTTTGGCCGTAGCCGATGTAGGTGAGGGTTAGCATCTGCTGGCCTGCCGCACGGATCATGTTCTGATCGTGCTCAGACAGCTGGTCCCAAGCGTCCTTGTTGAACATGCACTCGTGCGCCGCGCCCGGCTGGTGAACGCCAGGGGTGACAATGTATTCGGCAATCTTGTCGAAGCCGGCGTCGGAGTTAATGCCTGGGCCGCCCCACTCGATGCCGTCAACAATCTGACGCTCCAGCGCGCTGAACACCTCAGAGCCCGGCATCACGACCGTGGACGCGCCGAGTGTGCTGGCAATCTCAGCCCATGCACCGGAGGTGCGGACCTTCATGCCCTGGTAGTCTTCCAGCGTTTCGACGGGCTTGTGCGAGTGCAGGAAGATTTCCGTCTCGCCAACGCTGCAGGGAATGGAGACCACGTCGAACTGCTCTTGGCGCCACTGATCCCAAAGCTCGGCACCGTTAGACGCGCCGTGGAGCCACATCAGGTACTCTTCCGGCTTCAGGCCACCGGCCCAGCCGCCAAAGACCACGCCCGTTTTGTCGATGCCGTAGTCGTAGCCCGGCCAGTTGTGGCCCGCTTCCGCGATGCCGCTTTGCACGGTCTCGGTGACTTTCAGCGCGCTGCCGAGCGTGCCGGCAGGGAACACCTCAAGCTTGACGCGCCCATCGGTGTATTCCTCCACCAACGCGGCAAAGCCCTTGGCGCCGATGTCCATCCAGTGGCCACCGGACCACGGCGTTGCCATGGACCAATTGAATTCCTGAGCCGATGCGGGCGCTGCGGTGAGGCCCAGCGCGACAGCGGCCGCAGCCGTTGTCGACATCAGAGTTTTGGTAACAGTCATTCGCTCTCTCTCTCCTCAAGTGTTTTTCGTTGCGATGTCCGCGCACTGACCGCTCAGCACGCAAGACTGTCGACCCCCGAGGGGACCTGGGGCCGTTGGCCCCGAACTACACGGCGATGAAGAGCCTCTTCACCGCCGTGACGCTTTCGTTCGGACACGCCGCACGACGATGTCGTGAAGCGCATCCGGGTCGGTCCGACGTGCAATTGCCTTGCCACGACCGGTTGAGGCGATGGGAGCACACGTTGATGCGTGCCCTCAAGGCGCTGGCGAGCCTCACGCAGCCTCTTGCATTAAGAGGCCCGACTCGCCGAGCGCTGCGCGCAGGCGTGCGAGTTCGGCATCCGACAGCTTCATAAGCGGCGGGCGCATCACCGCCTTTGGCATGCGCCCCAGCATCACGTTGCACTCCTTCATGCGGTTGTGCATGTCGACGAACGGATCGGAGTAGAACGCCTGCTGCAGCGGGTAGATCCTGTCGTTGATCCGCTTTGCTTCCGCGAGGTCGTTGTTTTGCACGGCGCGGAAGAGCGCCACCTGCTCCGGTGCGATGACGCTGCCAGCGCCCGACAACAGGCCCGCAGCGCCCATCACCAGCGAGGACATCAGCCACGCCGAATGGGTGGTCAGCACGTTCACCGGCCGCGGCAAAGACTGGAAGGTCCGGATGTGCGCCTCGTGGACCTTGGCGTCGTTGGACCAGTCCTTGATGGCGCGGATTGTTGGCACCGCCTCAAACAGTTCGAGCAAGATGTCGAAGCTGTAGGCAAGGTTCGACGCCACCGGGTAACGGAAGGCGATAATCGGCAGGTCGGTAACCTCGGCGATCATCTTGAAGTGCTGGATGACGCATTCGGGCCGCGTCACGCCGCCCATCCCAAGGCTTTGGGGCGGAAACACCAGGAGCGCGGAGGCGCCGGCGTCGTGGGCCATCTTGGCGACCCGCTGCGCCTCGTGGCTACCGTCGGCGTAGACGCCGTTCACCAGCGGCACCTTATCGCCCACTTCCTCCAGCGAGATGTCCAGGATGCGCCGTTGCTCCTCGAAGGTGCAGGCGTGGATCTCCGAGGCGTGACCGTTGACGGTGGCGGCGGTGACCCCGTCCACCAGCGCGCAGTCGGCCAGGTGCTTGCGGGTCGATCTCTCGTCGATGGAGTAGTCTTCGTTCAGCGCCAACAGGGTTGCTGGAATGACGCCTTTCGGCACGAAGTCAGTAAAACGTCCCATGGGTGTCTCCTTTTACTCGGACACGCGAAGCCTTCCGGCTCACTGCATCCAGAGCCCTCCGGTGATGTTGATGGCTTGGCCTGTCATGTAGTCAGCTTCGTCCGACGCGAGGAATGCCGCAACCTTGGCGTCGTCTGCTGGGTAGCCGACCCGGCCCAGCGGAATAGTGTGGGCGCGTTCGTGGGCGAGGGGCATGCCGCGCTCTTTGCGCTCAGCATCGGACTCTTCGCGCATGCGGGTGTCGACGATCAGCCCAGGGCAAACGGCGTTGACTGTGATCCCGTCCTTAGCGACTTCCAAGGCGAGGGTCTGGGTCAGCGAGATGATGGCGGCCTTGCTGGCGCAATAGGCGCCGTAGTTCTCCACGCCTTGCTTGCCCATCCAGGATGCAATGCTGACGATGCGGCCGTGGTTGCTGGCGCGCAATGCCGGCAGACTGCGTTGGACACAGTGCATCATCCCCTCGACGTTGACGCCGAAGGTTTTGCGGAAGTCGGCCATGGTGTTCTCTTCGAGCTGCGAGAGCTTCACCACGCCGGCGTTGTTGACCAAAATGTCGAGCCCGCCGAGTTGGCCGGTGAGGCTGGCGATAAAGTCATCGGCGGAGCGCGGGTCGCTCACATCACCGCTCGTGGCGAAGGCGCGCTTGCCGGTGCTGTCCGCGATGCGGCCTGCCGCTGCCGCGGTGGCTTCGCCGTCAAGGTCCATCAGGGCGACGTCGCAGCCTTCCTGCGCGAGGCGTTCGGCAATGGTGAAGCCGATGCCCTGGGCCGCGCCGGTGATGAGAGCCTTGCGCCCGTTCAGTGCGTACATGCCAACTCTTTCTCGCTTACGGTGGCGGGGGCGCTGTCATCGCAGCACGCTGCGGCGGCGCCTGCGATGCGGCCCGAGACGAAGGCCCAGCCAAGGTGATGGCCATGGCCCTCCAGGATGAGCCCGCCCTGGCCGGCTGACCCGGCGGCGAACAGGCCGGCGATGGCTGTGCCATCAGCACGCAAAACGCGCAGGCTCGTGTCGGTCCGCAGCCCGCCTTCGGTGAAGCAAAGCCAGGATTTGAGCGGGCCGAGCAGTGTGTACGGGCCATCGCCAAACGCCGGGCGCCCGCCGCGCGCAGAGGCGTCCGCGTTGTACCGGGCGACGGTGGCGGTGAGCGCGTCGCCCGGCAGTCCGGCCTTTTGCGCCAATTGGGGCAGTGAGCCGGCGCTGTGGAAGATGTCGCGGCGATTGCGCCGATAGTCTGAGAGGTAGGCGTAGCCGACGCCCGGCGCGGTGGAGACAAAGTAAGGCCAGGCCTCGAACTTTTGCGTCATCGCGCCGTCGAGCAGGATGAAGGCCCGCCGGTCGGGTTGGCGCGAGACCGGGATTTCGGGGGCGTCGGTCTCGTCGCAAAAGCGCTCGCCGTGGATGTTTATGAGGAGCGCACCCTCTTTGAGCAGCGTTTTGGACGGTGCCAGGAAGGTGGTGACGAAGGACATGAGAAACGGCCGCAGCAGGGGGCCGGGCAGGGCACGCATGGCGAACCGGGTCAGCGTGGCGAAGGCGCGGGTGGGCGGTATCCGCGTGACGGCGCTGGGCTTGGGCGGTGCGAGGAAGCGCATTTCCGGCCCCCAGACGAGGTCGGGATTGACGACGTCGCTGCCGATGGCGCGGCCCATGCGCTGGCCATCGCCCGTGGCGGTCACGTTGATCCCTTCCACATGACGGATCGCTTCGGGCAGGAAGTCGGCCTTGAGGTCGGGGCCGGCGCCGCTGTAGTCGCCGCTGGTGAGCACCACGCCGCGGCGCGCGAGCAGCCGCTCGCCATCGCTGAGCACCACCCCCGTCACCCGGCCGCCCGCGGTGGTGAGGTCGGCGACGGCTGCGCCGGTGCGGATTGTCGCCCCCGCCGCATTGGCAGCCGCCGACAGCGCGCGAATGAAGGCGCCGGAGTGAGGCAGCACATTGTGCAGGCGCGGGACACGGTGGGGCGGTTCGGGCACCGGATCGGCGAACACGAGGCCGACGTCCATCAGGTCACGCATCGCCGCCGCGATGTTGTCCACGTACACTCGCCGCAAATCGAGGTTGTCGCGCGGCTCCAGCGGCCCGGCGAATTTGCCAAGGTCCTCGAAGTGATCGTCGGGATTGTCGGCAATGCCGGCGGCGGCTTGCTGCGGGGTGCCGTTGGCCGAGATCGAGCCGACCGACAGGCGTGTGGTACCGCCAAGGGAAGGGTTCTTTTCCAGAAGCAGAGTTTTTGCGCCGGCCCGCGCCGCGCGGAGCGTTGCCATCAAGCCAGCGCCGCCACCCCCAACCACGATGACGTCGTAGGATGGGTGGGGCTCCGTCATTTGGCCGTCCATCCGCCGTCGACCACTAGCATGGAGCCGGTGCAAAACGACGCCTCGTCGCTTGCCAGGAACAGTATGGCGTTGGCGACCTCCTGCGGGGTGCCGAGCCGCTTCATGGCTTGGCGGGCCTCAAGGCCTTGCCGCATTTCGGCCGCATCGTGGCTGGCGGCGAACATGGCGTCGAAGTAGGGCGACTCGATCGTGCCCGGGGCGACGCAATTGACCCTGATGCCGTCGTCCACATGGTCGAGCGCCATGGCCCGGGTGAGCGCGGCCACAGCGCCCTTGGTGGTGACGTAAGCGGCGCGGTTGGTGATGCCGACCTTGGACGTGGTGGAGGCAGTGTTGACGATGCTGCCGCGCCCGGCGCGCGCCATGTGCGGGATGGCGAATTTGGACGCGAGGAACACGCCCTTCACGTTGACTGCCATGATGGCGTCCCAGTCGGCCTCGGTGGTGTCCACCACAGTGCCGCCGATGCCGTAGCCGGCGTTGTTCACGAGCACGTCGATCCGGCCGTGCCGCTCCACAACGCCGTCGATCATCGCGTGGGATGCCTGTGCGTCGGCAACATCGACGGTGAGCGCTTCCCCGCGGCCGCCGTCGTCTGTGATCGCAGCGGCAACGGCCTTCGCGGCGGGCGCGTTTTTGTCGGCGACGACCACGTGCGCGCCCTCGCGCGCGAAGGTGTGGGCGGTGCGTTCGCCGATCCCCGATCCTGCCCCGGTCACAATTGCGACCCGGCCTTCCAACCGACCCGCCATGGCGCCTCCCTGGACGTAAAGCCCTGTTCTTGCTGCCAGCGTACCGCGTTGATCGGGTACGTCGTCAAGACGTCGCACCCTGCGTTGCGATGAAGGACGGCTGACAATCGGCCCTGACGCTGCCAGTCTCGTGGTCTGCAAGCGGAGATGGTCATGACCAAGATTTTAGTGCTGCAAGGTGCAAACATGAACCACCTTGGGCTGCGTCAGCCCGAGATTTATGGCCGGACGACGGCTGCCGAGCTCGATGACATGATCCGTCAATACGCTGCTCAGAAGAGTTTCGAGGTGGAGATCTTCTACTCCAACCATGAAGGCGTGATGATCGACAAACTGTTCGAAAATTATAACGCGAAGGACACCGCAGCGGTCTTCAATCCGGGCGGTTTCGTCTACAGCGGACATGCGCTGCGCGACTGTATTCGAGGGATCGAGCTGCCGGTGATCGAGTGTCACATGACCAACCACTACACGCGCGGCATACGTTCTGTGATCGGTGAGGCCTGTGTTGGGGTGTTTCTGGGCGTTGGCATCAACACCTACTTCCGCGCCATCGATGCCGCCCTCGATCTCGCCCGCGAGAACGTGTGACTGGAGCGGCCGAAGAGCGGAACGTCGCTGTTAGCGGGGGCGACACGGTCTACGCCACGGCGTGCGGGCCGGTGGGTGCTCCCGCCGTGTGCCTTATTCCGGGGCTCGGCGGGGTGGGGTCTTTCTTCGACGGGATCGTTCCCGCGCTCGCAACGCGGCACCGCGTGATTGTGCATGACCATCGCGGAACGGGCCGCAGCACGCCGGCGCGCATCGACTACAGCATCGCCCAGATGACCGATGATCTGTTGCACGTCATGGACGCGTTCGATGTGCAGCGCGCTGTTTTGTTGGGCCATTCGACGGGCGGCGCTATCGCGCAGACGGTGGCGCTCGATGCGCCGGGGCGGGTGAGCGGGCTGGTCCTCAGTTCCACATGGGCCGCGCCCGATCCTTACTTTCGGGCGTTGTTCGAGTTGCGGCTCGATATTTTGCGCACGCTCGGCCCGGCCGCGTATCAGCGCGCCGGAGCGCTGGTGCTGCGCCCGCCCGATGTGACGGCCGCCGACCCGTCTGAACTCACCCATGACGATGCCGCCGCCCTCGCACGCCTCCATGACCCCGCCATTGTAGCGAGCCGCATCGCCGCCATTTTGCGCCATGACAGGCTGGCGGAGTTGGGACGAATTGCGTGTCCTGCGCTCGTGACGTGTGCGCCCGATGACGTCGTGACGCCACCGCATATGGCGCGGGTGCTTGCCGATGCTGTCCCCAATGCGCGGCTCGCCATGGCTGACGGCGGCGGGCACTTCTTGCCGCAAACCCGACCGACCACGTTTTTGGCTCTCATCGAGCCGTTCTTATCCGCCCTCCGGCAGCACACTTGAAGGAGACTGCGATGCTTGTGCAGGAGCATGAGACCGACGCGACTGAAGCATGGCGCGATGGGGTAATGACGAAGATGCGCGCGTCAGCGCTCACGGGCGCGCGGCAGCTTTGTATTTTCGAGCAGTGGTGCGAGCCGGGGCTCGGCGCGCCGACCCATCTTCAGGCGGTGGAGGAGGTGCTGGAGGTTGTTTCCGGACAGGCCGATGTTTGGGTTGGTGACGAGATCACCAGCGCCGGGCCTAACGTGTCAGTCTTGGTGCCGGCGGGCGTGCTCCACGGGTTCAAAAACACCGGCGAGGGGATTTTGCATGTGCGCGCCACGCTGGCGGCCCCGATCTTCGAGGCGAGCTACGAGAACAGCACCGACCTGTCGCGCCGTTACGTTCCCTGACGCCAGAGGTTGGTCTTAGCGGCCGCCGACGGGGGCGGTGAAGTGGGCGCTCAAAACAGCAGGTTGCCGGATTCCAGCTCTGCAAAGCTTGTGCCGAGCAGCGTGAGCGTGCCGCCAAAGGGATCTCCTGTGAACACAACCGCTGTCTCACCGTTGATCGTGGTCTCCGAAAAGTCGTCGGCGAACTCGGAGAAGGTCAAGAAACCCCAGGTGGACAGATCAAGGACATCCTCCTCAGCGTTGAACACGACCACATCGTCGCCGTCGCCTTGGTCGTAGATGATCCGGTCGCGCCCCTCGCCACCGTCGATAAAGTCAGCGCCGCCGCGGCCTGCGATCGTGTCGTCGCCGGCACCGCCGAACAGCGTTTCGCTGCCGCTCGCGCCCATGATGAAGTCGTTGCCCTGCGTTCCGGTGGCGATTTCGATGTCGGCGATCGTGTCGAGCTTTTCCTCTGCCTCGTCGTCGCGAAATGTGGCGGTGCCGTTGGTGAGATTGATCACCATGCCGGTCGCCAAGTTTACGTAGGTAAGGTGATCGACACCGTCCCCGCCGTCGATGGCAGAGCTACCGAAGGCCCCGTGGATGGTGTCATCGCCAAGGTCGCCAAAAATCGTGTCGTTGCCGCCGGCGCCGAAAATCTCGTCTTGTCCGTCGCCGCCGCGAAGCACGTTGCCGTTCTTGTCGGTGCTGCCGAAGATGAAGTCGTCCCCGGACCCGCCGGTCACGTTTTCAATGTCGCGCAGCGTGTCGGTCCAGGTGATCCCTGGCTCCTCAGGACCGGTGGGATACCACACACCCTCGACGGTCCCGTCGAGCTTTTCTGCGGTGCCAATACTGTCGAGGACCACAGTGACGCCGTGGGTGTCGGCCGAGTAGTCGGCGGTGTCGCGACCTCGGCCACCGCTGAGAAGTTCGGAGTGCTTGACGTCACCGATGAGCGTGTCGTCGCCGTCGTCCCCGTTCAGCCGGTCGCGCCCGTCGCCGCCTTCTAGTGTGTCGTTGCCTTCGCCGCCGTAGAGGATGTCATTGCCGCCTTCACCATCAATATAGTCGGCGCCGCGCTCGCCCCTCAGCACATTGAAACCGTTGTCGCCATAAATACTGTCGGCGTGCTGGCTGCCGATAACGTTCTCAAACGAGATCAGCTGCTCCGCTGGCTGCCCTGATGTATACGAAAACTGCCAGGCAAGACTGACAGTGACGCCGGCTAAGCTGGTCTGAAACGAAACTGTATCGCGGCCATCACCGCCATCAAGCGTATCGATGCCCATGCCGCCATCAATGGTGTCGTTGCCGCCACCGCCCACGATGTTGTCGTCGCCGGCATTGCCGCGCAGCAGGTTGTGCGTGCTGGAGCCGACGATGACATCATCCCCGCCACTGCCGCTGACGTTCTCGATGTCCACGAGCCAATCGGTTTCCAGAGCGCCGGTGCGCATCGCGAGACCGTATCGCACGCCATCGGACACAGACTGTTCCAGGATGATCGTCCAACCGCTTTGGTGGCCGCTGGTCAGGTAGTCGATCATGTCGATGCCGGCGCCGCCGTCGATGGTGTCGTAGCCGGTGCCCGGCACAAGGCTGTCGTCGCCCTCGCCGCCGATCAGCTTGTCATTCCCGCTGCGCCCGAACAGCGTGTCGTTGCCATTACCACCGTCGAGCACATCGTTGCCGCCCCCGCCGTCGGCATAGTCGTGGCCATCAAAGAATGCGGAGCCTAAGCATTTGGGGACGAAATGATCGTCACCCTCGTGGCCGAAGAACACGTCGTCGCCCTGGTAGCCCCAGAACGTGTCGTCACCGCCTCTGCCGTGCACCGTATCGCCGAAGATCGAACCTTGGACGAACCAACCACCGCCACCCTCGGGAACTTGGATGTCGAGCTGTTCACCGTGGCCTTCGGGTGGGCAGCCGCCATCGCGGTCGAGAAAGATGAAAGGCATCGAACGTCTCCAGTTGAGCGCTTCGAACGGCACACAGCTGGAGACGGATTGTGGCCGACTCGTGGCGTGATTACTCTTATTGAGTAATGCTGTGACTTAGATCACAGTATTGATTATTTTATTTTATCAATCCAACGCCGCGTAAGGGGGTCTGGCCAGACGGTTCTAGTTTCGCTGTAGAGTGAGTTTGCGTTCAGGCTCTAGCTGGCTGCGCACCCGCCTTGCCCCACTCGGCAAAGAAGCTGTCGGCCGTTGATACGATGACATCGAGGTCCTGTTCACTCACTGGAATGGACATGGCCATCATGCCCCGTCTTGCGATCCACACCCCCTGCTGAAGCATGTGCAAGTAAAAGAGTTCGCGCATGGTCGAGTCGCCGTGGGCAGCATCAGCCGCTGTCGCAACGGTCTTGCTGCCGAAGTGCACGGTCATGATCGAGCCGCGACCGGTGACGGCGGCGTCCACATCGTGCTTGCGGATTGCGTCGGTGAGGCGGGCGCGCAGGCGATTGCCCTTGGCGTTCAGCGCGTGAATGGCCTCCTCCGTCACCACCTTGGACATGGCCGCGATCCCGGCGCGCATGGTCAGCGTGTTGTTGTTGAAGGTGCCTGCGTGGGACATGTGAGCGGCGTTGTTGGGGTTGAACGCCTCCATGATCGACGCCTTGCCGCCAAACGCGCCAAACGACATGCCACCGGCGTGGTATTTGCCGATGGTGGTGATGTCGGGGATGACGTTCACCTCGCCCTGAATGCCGTTTGGCGCGAGACGGGATGTCTGGATTTCGTCAAAGATCAGCGCCGCGCCAGCGCTCTCGGTGAAGTCGCGCAGCATCTGCAAAAAGCTGGTCTCAGCGACGATACCGCCGCCCGCGCCAAGCATTGGCTCCAGGATCACAGCGGCCAAAGTGTCCCGGTGCTCTTCAAGCAACGCACGGGTGCCGTCCATGTCGTTGTAGGGGGCGCGCACGAAGTGAAACGGGACGTTTTCGTCGGCGGGCTGGCCGAAGGGAAAGTTTAAGACGCCGCCGTGGTAGGCGCCGTCAAACACCAATACTGTGGATTTGCCCGTCGCGCGGCGTGCGGCCACAATCGCCATCAAGTTTGCTTCGGTGCCCGAGTTGGTGAACCGCACGCGCTCGATGGACGGATAACGGTTGACGATGATTTCGGCAAAGCGGGCCTCGTAGGCGTTGGTGCCACCGAAGCTGATCCCATCATCGAGGGCGCCGCGCACCGCCTCCATGACCGTTTCGTTGGAGTGGCCGAGCAAACCCGCCGTGTATTCGCCTAGAGCATCCACGTATTCGTGACCGTCGAGGTCGACAACGCGCGCATCCCACGCACGCTGGATGGCGAGCGGGAATGGCGAGGCGAAAATGGATGTGCGCGTGTTGCCGCCCGGCAAATACTTCGCCGCGTATTGGTGTGCTGCCAGGCTTTTCGGGTTGCGTTCCACGAACTCTGCACGGGCTTCGGCCAATGCTTCGTTGGCAAGGTTATGGTGTTTGGGCGGTGTGGTTGCCATGGGGTCAACAACGTTCGTCACAGTCGTGATCTCCCTTTAATCCTCAGTGGCGGACTGTATTCGCCTGATAGTCGCAATTCCAGAGGGCCGGCTAAAAGGGCGTGCCCTCAATCAAGGACGCCGGCATCGCCTACGCCTCACCCTTGGGGCTGAGCTGTCCGTCGCTTGCAATCGCGGCACGTTCCACGCGCACCGACAAAAGAAGCGCAAGGCCGAGCGCCATCAGGACCACCAAAACGGCAATGCCAGGCCGTTGCGAGCCTGTGGCGGCGGTGACGATGCCGATGAGGAGCGGGGCAAGGAAAGACGTCGCTTTGCCGGAGAGGGCGTAGAGGCCGAAAAACTCCGCCACCATACCGTGCGGAGCGAGGCGGGCCATCAGCGTCCGGCTCGCCGCCTGCGCCGGGCCAACACAAAGGCCGGCCAGCAGCCCGAAGGCGAGGAAAGTTTGCTCGGCCGGGCTGGAAAACAGGCCGCTACTGGGGTCGACGGGACTGACGGGGATGACGAAGAAGATCTCCGCCGGTCCCACCGACACAACACCAAGCGAGGCAATCAGGAGACCGGCGATCGCCAGGATCACGGCGCGTTTTGAACCCAACCGATCATCGAGAACGCCGCCATAGATTGTGCCTGGCACGGCGGAAATGATCGCGAAGATGGCAAAGAGCCCCAGCTCGGTGGTGCCCCAGCCGAATATGCCCGCGCCATACAGCCCAGCGAAGGACATCAGCGCGGTGAGGCCGTCCTAGTAGAGCATGCGCGCAATCAGAAAGCGGGCGACATTGGTGAGGCGCCGCGCCTGGCCGACGGTGTGCTTGAGCCGCGAGAGGCCATCGCCAACCCCTTCGCGCAAGTTGCGCCCGGAGGCCGGGAGGTCAGGCGTGAAGAGGAAGAACGGGACGAGGAAAAGCGCGAGCCAGAGCGCCGAGAGCGGCATGGAAAGCCGCTCCGCCTCGTAGGCCGCCGGGTCGAGCCCAAAGGCGGGTGTTTGCGGCAAAACCATTGTCAGGAGGACCAGAACGAGCGCCACCAGGCCGCCCGCATAACCCATGCCCCAGCCGATCCCGGACAGGCGCCCTGTTGTCTCCGGCCGTGCGAGGCTGGGCAGCATCGCGTTGTAGAAGATGGCTGCGAACTCTGACCCTGCGAGCGCCACGCCGTATAACACAAGCGCAAAAAGTGCGCCTTGGGCAGGGTCGGCGAACCATAACCCAGAGGCTGCGAACACGGTGATCGCGCTGGCAAGAGCGATCCACCGTTTGCGGCGGCCGATGGCGTCGGCGACTGCGCCGAGAAAAGGCGCGCTGAGGCCGACCGCGAGCCCAACCGCACCCAGCATGAAGCCCCAGAGCGATTGCCCGGCGACCGCGTCGCCCACGATTTGCGAGGCAAAATACGGGGCAAACACAAAAGCGGAGAGGGCGAGGAAGGGCTGGTAAGCCCAGTCCACCAAAACCCAGCCGGCCCTGCCAAGAAAGCCAGTGGAGACCCGCTGGGGTGCATTCGCCTCGCTCACCATGCCCCGGTTCTACCCCGGCCGCATGTCGAAGGCATCTCATTCTTGCGCGGCAGCGTTCCGCCGCGCCGCATGGGCCGGTTCAGCCTGTGGCGGTGATTGCGTCTTCACCCCGGTGGCGGGGCCGCCAGCGAACGACGACTGGCGCTATCAGTCAGTCGCCAAGGCTTGAGCAAGGTGCTCGAAGTACGGCATCGGGTTGGCGTTGATGAAGCCGACCGTCACGAGCGTGTCCTTGATGGCGTATTGTTCTTTGGTCGGGGCGGCCTTGATGGCGTCGACCACGGTTTCAACGGTCATGTGGCTGGGTGTGCCACTGGGGGTGACGACGGTGATCGGCTGACCCAAGTCGATACCCTTCTGGTTTAGAAAGTTGTCCAACCAGCTGTTGAAAATCATTCCTATGTCCCCTGCGTTCTGAGTGGCAGTCGCTGCCCGCCATACGCTGAGAACTGTGAAACTCACCCTTATGTTTCAGTTTGATTTATCGTAAAATCAGATATTATTGTTTTAGGTGCGCTGAGATCGACTGCTTAGCCTGAACAAACTCTTTTCAAGCGAAGAGCGAATCAATCGTTGTCGTTGCCGCGCTCACTAGGATCTCGTGACGTCGCGATGGATTGAGAATAGACGGTCAGCTCTATTCTAAAACCTGGCGCGGCGTCGCCCTTCGTTGGTGTCAGAACCAATCCAGCAGGCTGTCCAAGGCGCTAGAGAAGTCTTTAAGACCATCAACTGTGCTGTCCCAGCCATCGGAGGCACCGTCGCTGATGGCGTCCCAGATTTCTTCCACCTCCTTGCTGCCGGTGTCCCACGCCTCTTCCAAGCTATCGACGAACAAGTCCCATTGGTCATCCAATTCGTCGCCGATGTCGCTCACTGTGTCTTCGACAAGGTCGAAGGCATCGTCTGCGCTATCGTCCACCCAATCCGTAAATTCGTTCCACCAGCCCATGATAACCTCCTGTTGCTTGAGCCGTTGACTGATCAATGATGTGTGGCCAAAGCGCAGAAGGACGTGTGACGGGAGTCACGGTGTGGTCTAAATGGCTGTTTAAATTGTCTTATTGAGCCTATTTGCGGAGCTTATCGTTTCGCAGGGTTGACGGCACTGGGTTGGCGTTGATGAAGCCGACCGTCACGAGCGCGTCCCCAGTGGCGCATTGCTCTTTAGTCGGGGCGGCTTTGATCGCGTCGACCACGGTTTCAACGGTCATGTGGCTGGGTGTGCCACTGGGGGTGACCACGATGATCGGCTGACCCAGGTCGACACCCTCCTGGTTCAGAACGTTGTCCAACCAGCTGTTGAAAATCATTTCCATGTCCCCCGCGTTCTGAGTGGCGGTATCTTCACGCCAAACGCTGGGGACTGTGGAACCCACCCTTATGTTTCAGCTTGATTTATCCTAAAACCAGCTATTGTTGTTTCAGGTGTAACTGCATTGCGTGCTTAGCCTGAACGAACTCTCTTCAAGCAAAGAGTGATGTAATCGTTGTCGTTGCCTCGCCCATTAGGATCTTGTGACGTCGCGATGGGTTGAGAATAGAGGCTAGGCCCTACTCTAGCGCGTGTCGCGGCGTCGACCTGCTTCGGTGTCAGAACCAATCCAGCAGGCTGTCTATAGCGCTGGAAAAGTCTTTAAGGCCACTCACTGTGCCGTCCCACGCATCTGAGGCGCCGTCGCTGCCCACGTCCCAGGCTTGTCCTGCCCCGTTGCTGCCAATGTCCCACGCTTCTTTGAAGCTAGCGGCGAAAAAGTCCACCGCGATGTATTCCGCTTCGTCGCCGATATCGTTCGCTGTGTCCTCGACAGCATCGATGGTATCATCTGCGGTATCGTCCACCCAGTCGGTAAAGTCTTTCCACCAGCCCATGATAACCTCCTGTTGCGTGAGCCTTTGACTGATCAATGATGTGCGGCCAACGCGCAGAAGGACGTGTGACGGGAGTCACGGTGTGGTCTAAATATTTGTTTTAATTGTCTTATCAGCCCTATTGGCGGGGCTTATCGTCTCGGCGGGTTGGCGGCCAGGCCTACGATTTTGATCTGATGAGACGGTCTATGCTGAACATGCCCGGGCCGTGGGTCGCGATGACCAGGAAGATGAAGCAGTAGAGCGCGATTAGCTCGCCCCCGTTGTCGATGGGAAAGAAGCCACGCGAGCCGTGGGCAAGCCAATAGCCCACGGCCGACATGCCGCTCGCAATAAAGGCGGCGGGGCGGGTGAACAGGCCGACTGCAATGAGCGCTCCGCCGACTAGTTCGATCACCCCAGCAGCGATGCTCAGCGGATTAAGATCCATGGGAAATGCGGAAGGAAATCCGAACAACTTCTGTGTGCCGTGTGCCATAAAGAGGAGGGCCGCAATGACCCGGAAGGCAAGATAAGCGGGCCCACTGAGGGCATTGAGCAGAGCATCAAACTTGTTCATCGCAATTGCCTTTAATGGTCAGGTTATTGCGAGCATCAGCCTATGCGCAGGGGCCGTCCAGGACAATTCGCGTCGCGCTCAGTGCGCGGGCTTTACCCGTGGCGTTGCACCAGGCTTTTGCATTGGGACACCGTGACACCTGCAATGAGCGCCCACAACGGCGCGGCGAGGCCCATGATCGTGATGCCCGAGGCGGAGACCAAGAACGCCACCAGGGCTGCCATTTGATCCTCGCCGCGAAACGCCTCCGAAAACGACTGCTTGAGGATGCCAAGGAGGGCGAGGCCCGCGAGGGTGGCGGTGAAGGGCGCCGGCAGGACGAATGCGAGCCGGGCGGCAGTCGGCGCGAGGAGACCCAGCAGGATCGCGAGCAGGCCGAACGTGACCGACGCCGTCCAGCGGCTTTCCGGCGGTGAAAGCGGGCTGAACAGCGCCGTGTGGATGGTGCCCAGCGTGGCGGGCACGGCGCCGAAAAAGCCGTTGAACGTGCCGCCGAGGCCGAGCGCGAAGGTCACGCCGTTATAGTTGGGCGGCACGCCGCGAGCCTTCATGACGGCGAAGGACTGGCCGTTGTGAATGGCGACCATGGTCATCAGCATCGCGGGCGTCAGGCTGAGGATGGCGTCGAGCCGAAAAACCGGCATGACGAAGACGGGTGAGACGAGTTCGAGCGGCGGCAGGGCGATCGGGTCGCCGGGGAGGAACGACAGCGCGAGCGCGCCGGCGATCATGGCTGCGAAAATGGGTGGGACACGGCGCGAGAACGCGGGAAACAGGGAGGCGGCCGCGAAGGCTGCCACCGTGGTGCCCGCGATCAACGGCGCATCGGCAACGCTGGTCACCATGCCGGTGCCGAACGGCAAAAAGACGCCCAGGAGCATGCCCAGCGCCACCGGTACGGGGACAAAGCGCATCAAAATGTTGATCGCGCCCGACCAGCCGAGCGCGGCGAGCAGGAGCGCCGCCACGATGGATGCGCCCATGGCTTCGGCGAAGCTCATCTGGGTGAGGGCAGCCGGCAGCAGAGTGATGCCGGCGATGGTCCACAACACGGTGATGGGCTGGCGGTAAAGCGCGCACAAGATGAGCGTCAGCACGCCGCCGGCGCCATAGGCCACCGCCGCCATGGAGGCGGTGATTTCGGGCGACAGATCCGCGCTTTTGCTGACCGACAAAAGGATAGCGAACGGGCCAGTGGCGGAGATGAGAATGGCGGTAAAGGCCGCCGCCAATGCGTCGGGCGTCACATCGCGGCGGAACGCCCTGATGCCGGCCGGCGGCCATTGCACTGGCTCCGGCCCCATGTGCCAGCCGGGTTCGCTCGGGCTTGGCGGCGCGGGTGAATTCACCTTACACCGCGCGGCGCGACACGGATTGCGGATGTGTGCAGATCGATCCCTCGGCTAGGCTTGGTAACCTATAATAGTTGCGCCGGCGCACTGGATAGCAAGCCCGCCGCAGGCCGCCTGCGCCACGTCGAAGCCGCGCTGCGCCCACAGCGCTGCGGTCGCGCCAAGGTTCGCAAACCCCAAAGTGTAGGCCGGCACGCACGGCAACGCCGGAACCGGTCGATTGCCTGTGCCGGCGTAGCCCCAGGCGGGGTTCGTGATGGTGATCGCGCCCCGCTCCAACTCAAAGCGGGCGACCTCAGAGGCCCGGGCGCTCCCAACCGAGGTCGGTTCACGGCCAAAGAAACACCGATAGCGGTCCGCTACTTCAAGAACGTCGTCGACGGTGACAAGGGCGGAAATGAGCTTAACCGCGCCGTTTTCGTGGTCGATATAGCGCTCCTGCCACAGCGCCTCGGGCGTGTGATGGGTCACGTACTGGAACCGCCCTTCCGCCATTTGGCCGGGTGCTGGGCGCAGCACCGAAAAGTGCAGTTCCGTTTCGTCGCCATCAACAGCGCTTATTCTGCGCTTCAGGTCGAGCACGGGTAGGACGCGAAAGCCTTCGTCCTTGAGAGCTTTGGCTTTCACAGCCAGGTCCGGCGTCGTGAAAGAGAGCATGTGAGGACCGGTGTATCGTGCCAGGGCAGCAGTCACCTGCTGCGAGACGGCTGTCGGCTCACCAGTGTTCGCGAGCAGCCCCAAATAGCCCTCGCGCAGCATGACGCAGCGATTTCCGGTGCCGGACGTCCCATGCTGGCTGTGGTGCGTGCTCCACGGCGTCAGTGTGAAGCCGGCACGCTCGAAGTCCTGCGCCGCGTCGTCCATGTCAGCCGTAAAGTGGACGATGTTGTCGAAAAAAATGTCGCCGGGGCTGACGGGGCATTGGATCGACTGGTGGTGGGCCTTGGGCAGGGTCATGGCCGGATCTAGTCTCTCGCAGTGCAGTCCAGTCTTCCATACGCTCAGACTGTGGTGACAGATGGCCCAGTTGCTCTGTGCCAGCAGTCGCAGTCCTCCAGTACACAGCGAAATAGGTCAGGGGGCGGCGCTGTCGCTGCCCTTGGCCTCCTGCAACGAAAAAGTGTCAAGGGTAACAGCCTTGTGGCAAAAACGCTGTGCAGAGAGATCGCTCAGGTTTAGGACTTTGAACCCATTCCGATTCATCCATACCGGAGACCTCCACCTCGACAGTCCGCAGCGCACGTTGGCCGATTTGGACGACGCGCGGGTCGGTCCGTTGCGCGAGGCTAGCCGGCGGGCGTTTGCCGAGGTGGTCGCGGAGGCAATCCGGCGCGATGTCGATGCGGTTCTGATTGCCGGCGATCTTTGGGATGGGGATTGGCGGGACGTGTCGGCGGGGCTGTTCGTTCAGGACAAGCTGGCCGAACTCGCCGACCACGGCATCGCGGCGGTGGCGATCCTCGGCAACCATGACGCCGAAAGCGCCGTGACATCGCGGGTGCGGGAGGTGCCGCACCTGCACCTGTTGCC
>CAKZYH010000151.1 GCA_937884725.1 uncultured Paracoccaceae bacterium | reverse complement strand
TGTGATGCGGGGCACAGGTTCGAGGCGAAAAACGTCGCTTTTACAATTGCTTATTAGGGTTATTGGGTAAGCTTATCGCGGCCTGGCCAGCTCAGTCGGACCGCCAGCTCCCACGGCCGTCGCTTTGCTGACGTACTGTGTGAGGGCGCTAGAGCCGCAAGTCGCTCAGCAGGCGCTGCGCCTCGGCAAGGTTAGGCTGCGCGATGGCGGCCAGGTTCGCCTGCAAATGGTCGTTCGACGCCATGGACGAGAGAACCACCCCGTGCGGATTAACCGCCCGCGCCCGGGCCATCAAAAGCGACCCCGCGTCGGCAAAGCCCGCCTCCGTCATGCGCCCGGCGAGCGCCGGATCGGCCAAAAGCCGGGAGCGCAGTTGACCAAGCGCCCCAAAAACGGAATGCGTGACACAGCCCATCCCCTTCCTCGCTGCGCAGGAGATCAATGCCGCCTCAGGACTATCGCTGACAGGCTGAGCGAGCTGGATCACGCGGTAAGGACCCTCGCGATCCAACACACTCTCCGCATGTTGAGCGTGTTCCATCACCTCACCGGAGCACGACTTCAGTGTGGCCGCCGCGGCATCAGCGCCTGTCACACCCACAGCCCGCGTCTTACCCGCCGCCAAAAGATCTTCCAGCGCACGGCGGATATCCTCGCGAGCCATGTCAGCGGGCCTCGCATTGTGCAGCGCATAAAGTGCTACCTGCTCGATACCGAGCCGCCTCAAGCTGTTCTCCAGCGAGACGCGCACCAGCTCCGGCGTGAGCGGAACGGTCCGGTTCGCCGTGACTCCGCTGCTCCGTATCGCATCCCGCACAGGTTTCGCCGCGGCCGCCAAAGGCCGGATGAGTGCCCTCGCCACGCGTTTGGCCGGAGTGTCGTTCGGCGCGATCAAGCCAACCTTGGTGCAAACAAAGACCTGGTCCGCCTTACCTTTGACAAATTCGCCCAGTACCGTCTCGGCCGTACCAGCGCCGTATGCCGGCGCCACGTCGTACCATGTGACGCCCGCGTCAAACGCGTGCTCCAGCGCAGCACGCGCGGACCTTGGCGAAATGCGCGAGCCTAGGGAGGCGCAGCCAAACCCAAGGCACGAAGCTTCCACATCGGCGCCAGCCAGGCGGACGGTATCCATCAATTCATTCCTACACTGGCGAGTTATGCGGTGGCCAGCCGGTCTGCGAGGCGTAGGCCGAGTTGCATCGCCGTCAGCGTGGGGTTCGCCTGCGATGAGGTCGGCAGAACAGACGTCGAGACTACGTGCAAGTTTTGCACATCGAACGTGGTCCCCCACCCATCCACTACCGCTGAGGTGCGATCGTGGCCCATACGCGTCGTGCCCTCCTGATGGTTGCCGTGCTTGGCCTCAGAAAGAACTAAGTCGGCCCGACCTTCAGGCGGTGTGCGGTAGATCACACGACCGAGCTTTTCACGGCCCAACCAGTCGTCCAGCACTTCATGGGCGTTGAGCACACTCGCCACGTCCTCGCCGGAAAACCGGAAATCGATCGCGAGCCGCCGCAGTCCGGTCCGATCCCGGTTCGCCGAAAGTGTTACGCGGCTGTCGGCATGGGGCAGGTGTTCGCTGTGGTACATCAGCCCATATCGTCGCCCAGGATTCTTCAGGAAAAACCCCGGCAAGCGGTACTTGGCAAAGCGGCGGTTCCAGATAAACCACGGTGCAAACGTCATCAACGAGAGCGGGTCGGTGATGAGATTGCGCAGATGGCGCAGCCGGCGATAGGGCGGGTGGCCCACATGCCGCTGCCGGATCGATTCAGCGATCAGGCGGCGCCCCAGTGCAGGATAGCTGAGCGGCAGATACACCGCCGACAGCGCCCCCGATCCGTGTGTTGGCTCGCTAATCTCCGGAACCACAGGCCAGAACGCGATGTTCGCAAGGCCCGCCGCCTCCTGAATGTCGGCGGAGGGAATGATGCGACGCCGGACGTACGACCCATGATCATCGATGTAGAAGTCCATGGCATCGTGCAGCGTCGCATTATCGAACACGATATCGGCAATCTGGCCGTCGAGGTGCCCCATGTAGAACCGGCCAAGTGGGCCGTAGGCGCCGCCGAACAGCTGAGGGCTGTCGGCTTGGACATTCAAAAGGAGCCGCGTCGACCCATTACCCCCCGCCGCCAAAATCACGTCGCAGCCGGCGGGGAGGGGAAGGGTGCCCGCACCTTCCGCTTCGCTCCAGATGCTCAGCGCGCTCGCGCGGTTAGCGGCATCCCTCTTGATCCCAGTGACGGTGATGCCAAGCGCGACGCTCAAACCGTCGGTGCTCTTCAGGGCATCGCGATGCAGGACATGGGCGCGCGGCTCATTGGTCCAGCGCTCCAGCCGGTCGGTGGTGAAGGTGTCGGTGCTAGGCGAAAAGCCTGGGATAGGATCTGAAAAAACCGGATCTCCCGCCCCGAGCGCCGTGCAGGCCGGGCCAAGCCAGGCGTCCAAGTCCTGCGGGCCCACCGGCCACGCCTTCAGCCCCAACCACGGCCTGTCGGTGAAGTCGATGGGGTCTGACGGCACGCAGCGCCCGCCCCACAAAACGCCAGCCCCACCGAGCCGCCGCGCCGTCGTGATTGTCGGGTCATGATGGGTGTCCGGCGTCAGGAGCTCGTCCGCAGCAAAGTCTTGAGCCGCGTCCCTCGCCGTCGCCGCGCCGCTTTCTAAAATCAGCACACGCCGGCCACCGCGCGCCAGAGCAATGCCTACGTTCAACCCCAAGGGGCCGCCGCCAATCACCACTGCGGTGGGCGCAACCGCAGCCAATGCGCTGTGGCTCGCCTGTTCCAAGACCATTGCGGGCTCCTCCTCAACGCGCGCGGACACCTCATAAAGGGCGATCCCGTCATACATCGCGTTGTGGGGGTTGTCCCGAGGCGCGGTCGCAAAGGATGAGCCGTCCGCTGCAGTGTCGCCGTTGGATGCGGCACGAGGCAAAACGATGAAGCGGCGCGACGCGCAACCATCCCCGCGGCGCGGAATCCGCGAACGGGAAGCGACCTGAACGAGGGTAGGACTGACACTCGCAGTAGCGCTCCCAGTCGGTACTGTGAGCCCACGGCGGCTGACCAATCAGTCAGTGACGATCTTGGTTGTAGAAGAGCTTTTAACCTGGCCCTTAAAGCCAAACGCCAGCAAAATCTGGCTCTTGCTGGCCAATCACGTGCACAAGTGAGGTGGGAAGCCCAACTTGTGGCGAGTGGCGCAGCAGCCCGTTGTCCGCATCGCATATGATGCAGCGCGAAGCGCGGATGAATTATCAGTTCGGGAACTTTGCCTCACCGAGCATCGTAAAAGAGAAGGTTTTCGCGTCTTCTGCAGGCCTGGCAGCGACCTACTCTCCCGTGGCTTAAGCCAGAGTACCATCGGCGCTGCGGGTCTTAACGGCCGAGTTCGGAATGGGATCGGGTGTGGGCCCCGCGCAAAGGCCACCAGGCCGGCGGAAGACGCGAATTCGTGAAACTGGTCAAGTTTTTGAAGATTTCATCATCGCTCGTCCTATCACGACGAGGATAATGCCGAAGCCGATCGGCGGTATACCAACCACCAACAGCCAACCGTAGGCGCTTTTTGGGGCGAAGATAATTCCGCCTATTCCAACAATTGCACCAACCGTGGCCACAACGGTCAGGATTGCGCCAGCGCCGATCAAAAGGACCGACAGCACAAACATGGCCGTTTTCAGGTTTTGCTTCGAAAACATGGGATGGGCATGGGTTAATGAGAGTGATCAAGCCAATCGAGCGATTAGTACAAGTAAGCTACACGTGTCGCCACGCTTCCACAGCTTGCCTATCAACGTCGTCGTCTACAACGGCTCTCAAGGGAGACCTCGTTTCCAGGTGGGTTTCCCGCTTAGATGCGTTCAGCGGTTATCCCGTCCGTACGTAGCTACCCTGCAATGCGGCTGGCGCCACAACAGGTCCACAAGAGGTACGTCCACCCCGGTCCTCTCGTACTAGGGGCAGATCCTGTCAAGTCTCCGACACCCACGGCAGATAGGGACCAAACTGTCTCACGACGTTCTGAACCCAGCTCACGTACCGCTTTAATTGGCGAACAGCCAAACCCTTGGGACCTGCTCCAGCCCCAGGATGCGATGAGCCGACATCGAGGTGCCAAACAACACCGTCGCTATGGACGCTTGGGTGTCATCAGCCTGTTATCCCCGGCGTACCTTTTATCCGTTGAGCGATGGCCCTTCCA
>CAKZYH010000150.1 GCA_937884725.1 uncultured Paracoccaceae bacterium | reverse complement strand
TTGTCGCCGACTGGCGTGGCGGACAGGGACATCTCGTGCCCCTTGAGGTATTCGATGATGCGCGCCTTCAGGAGCGTGCGCACGCGGCCGTAGATGTCAGTCTCACCGGGAAAGTGGATAGGCGTGAGGAGCTCATCGAGCGGCCGAAGGTCGAGGAGGATGGGATAGGCGGTGTCGCCGGTGGCGCCGCTTTCGCAGCTGGTCGATCCGATACCGCCCACGGCGACGCACTCCACCCGTTCCATCGAGCGGCCGAGCGATTGGGCTTCCGCCTCCGCTTCGTCGCGGATCGACTGAAAATTGCCGCTGACGCCGAACAGGGACGCGCCGCCGCTCTCCTCAAATCCCTCAGCACTCTCGCGGCGCCGTTCCATGCCCGCTTCGGTGAAGGTGCGCACCAGCTTGCTGGCCGAACCGTAGGTGACCGCATAGGGGAAATGGGTGCCGAAGCGTTCCATGATGCGGTCGATGGCGGCGGTGTTGCCGGGCTCTGCGTTACGGGCATCAAAGACGGCGTTTCGGAAGTCGTCGGACAGAGTGACGAACGGTTCGATCAGGACCAGCGCGAATTTTTTGTGCCGGGAGTGGGCGACCGCCATGCCGACGGTGTTGGTCTGGCGCATCCCTTCCATTTGCTTTTGCGAGTTGGTGGCGCCGTAGGAGCCGGTGACGCTCGGCGCTCCGGGCGAACCGCCCCCCTCAACACCAACACCCACGCCAAAGCTGGAGGCCACGGTCTGCTGGTATTCGCGGGCTGAGGTGATGATGGAGTTGTTGTAGACGACGCCCTCAAGGCCCTCTTCCATGGGCATCCAGCCGACGGAAATGGCCCGGGACTCGTTGTAGCAAAAATCCTCCATCTCGCTGAACACGTTGAGCTTTGGGTTGCTGCTGTAGTTCAACAGGAAGGGGTCTTGGGTGGCAACGTCGTAGCCGCGCAGGGCGGCGCGGGTGTTGCGGACCTTGAGGCCCTGCACCCATGGGTCGTTGGTGCTGGCGTCGGCCACCGAACAGCGCTGCGGACGGCCGAACTGTTTGCTGTCGATGGTGATGCGCGCGGTGCGGCTTGCTGTAGAATCGATGATCAGTTCGCGGCCGAGCAGGAAGGGCGGCTCGGCGCGGTACACTTTGCGCATCGTGTCAGCGCGCAGGATGGTTTCGATGCCGGTGTCGTCGACCGCGTTGAAGATGGTGGAGCGCCAGGGTTGGTGCGCATCGTAGACGGTGATGGACTTCGCCGGATCGCCCTCTTCGCCGATGATAATGAACTCGGGCGTGGTGTAGCTGCCGTGGGCGAGGCTTCTCCACTCGATGATGTTGGTGCCGAAGGTGCTGACATTGATGGAACTGTCGTGCTGGACGACTGTGTCGTCGCGCCACAGACCGTCGACGCGGGCCCAACAGGGCGTCTCCTTGCTTGCACCGTCCGCGCCTGCCATGGGCGGCCCGCCCGCCATGGGTGGCCCTGAGCCGGGGTTGCTGACCGGGGTGACTGGCGCGGGAGCCGGGCCATCGGGGATGGTCGCCCCGTCGCAGCTATCCATGAAGTTGCTGATGCCGCCGGCAACATCGAAGCCGTTGAACGCGCCTTCCACCGCGCCCTGGTCGGGGAGCGGGCCTTCGGCATCGGGCATGCCCGCAATGACCATCGGATAGTCGAGGATGCGGGGGGCGCCGTAGAGGTCGATGGGCAGGGGCTCGGTTGTGTCGCCGTCGCGGTCCACGTCGGCGGCATCAGGGCCCACGTTGGCGGGAAGGCCCGCATCGACAACTGAGCCACCGATGCCCGGGGTGAGCACGTCGTCAGCGGTGCCGAACACTCGGTCGCTGCCGCGGGGGTTGGCAAGGTTGGGCTCGCACTCGGGCACGAGAGCGCTCCGCGGCATGGTTCCGGGGGTGCCGACACAGGTTCCGATCATGGCGGCTTCGGGCGCGGGGAGGGATTTTTCGCCGGCCTTATCGTCCTCGGACGGGGCGCCGGTGAGGATCAGGGAGTTGGCGAATGTGACGTCCTCTGCGGACAAATCGGGGCCGAGCCGGACCGGTGATGTTCCGTAGTGGGACGTGTTGGAGACAATGGTCGCGTGGTGGAAGTCGGCGTTGCGTGACAGCGACACCGCGCCGCCGCGTTGGGCCTCGTTGCCGGCGATGACGACGTTGGAGAAGTGTGCGGGGAGTGCGTTGTCAGCCTTGGAGGAGGCAAGGGTGAGGGCGCCGCCGGTGCCCCTGCCCCACTCACCCCATTCGCCCCAGGAGCCGTTGGATCCACCGCTGCCGTTCTTGCCGTTGCTGCGGTCGCTGCCTGGCTCTCTGACGCAAAGGCTGCCGGCGGGACGTGCCCGCCCGCCGGCGCCGCGGCTGCCGGCGTTGCCGTATCGGCCGGGCTCGCCCAGCTCGCCGGTGAGGGCAGCGTTGCCGCGAAACACGGTGTTGCCAACGATCACGGGCGGTGCGCTATGGCCGCTGACAAAGATAGCGCCGCCGACAGCCGACCCTGCCTTGCCGCCGATGCCGCCATCGCCGCCGTCACCAGCGTTCCCGCCCCGTGCGCCGGGGACATCGGCGCAGGTGTAGAGGACGCCGCCGAACTTGATCCAGTTGCCGGCGCCGCCGCTCCCGCCATCGCCGCCGTTTCCGCCTCTGCCGCCGTCGCCACCGGCGCCGCCGATGGCTTTGTTGTCCTCCA
>CAKZYH010000149.1 GCA_937884725.1 uncultured Paracoccaceae bacterium | reverse complement strand
TCGAGGAGGCCATTTTAAATTTGACCGCAAGACTTGGCGAGCTTTTCGTGGAACGTGACCAGTCCCCTGATGTCATTGACCCAATCACGCCACCAAGGCCAGTAGGCGAAATACAGGCCGAAATTAATTTCGTACAAAACCTGATCGACCGCGATATAGCGGAGCTCAATCTTGTCACCGCCACAGTGCGAGCCCTTGAAGATCGTGTGATCGAGATCGACGCCCTCAGGCCCGCAGCACAGGCTGACTTTGATGCCGCGCAAGACGAGGTTGACGCCATCATCGCCCGCGGGCGGCAAGACGAGGCGACCGTGACCGTTGAGGTGTTGGAAGAGGCGCCCGCAGAGCCGCTTCAGTTCACCGGTGACGACGACCCCGGACCAGGGGACCTGTTTTCTGACGCGCTTGAGAGCGAACAGAACCCGCTAATTTTCTAAGTCCCGTTCGGTCCGCTCGGCCTAAGACGCCTCGTCAGTTCAGCGTCTCAAAAAGGCGGCGCAGGAGGGTCATCCGCGGGATGAGGGATGAGACGTAAAGGTGCTCGTCGTCGGTGTGGGCTGCGGCGCCGTCGACGCCGAGGCCGTCGAGCGTTGCGACTTTGGCGGCGACGAAACTCGCGTCGCTTCCGCCGCCGGTGTGCAGGTCCTTCAGCTCCCAGCCCTCTTCGGCGGCGAGCCCTTTGGCGTGGTCGAAAAGGCCTTGGATTTGCGGGCCCTTGCGGTAGGGCGGGCGGTTGATGCCGCCTTCCAGTGTGAGGCTCACGTCGGGGTCGTGCGGGCGCAGGGCACGCAGCGCGGCGTCGGTTTCTTCATAGACGGCCATGTTGTCGACGCGCAGGTCGACGCCGGCGACACAGTATTCGGGGACAGTGTTGTCGGTGGTGCCGCCACGGATTTGGCCGACGTTGAGCGTGACGCCACGGTCGTAGTCGGTGAGGTCTTCGATGGCGAGGATTTGGCGGGCCATCTCGCGGATGGCGCTGCGGCCGATGGCGTGGTTGGTGCCGGAGTGGGCCGCGCGGCCGTGGGCGGTGAGTGTGTAACGGCCGAGACCGCGGCGCCCGGTGACGATCTTGCCGCCGGAGCGGGCGGGCTCGGTGACGAGCACGTAGGCGGCGCGGGCGCCCTCCTCCTCGATGAGATCTCGGGAGGTGTCGGAGCCTGTTTCTTCGTCGGAGGTGAGGAGGACGCGGATGGGCAGCTGGGTTTGCCGGCCGGCCTCGGTGAGCGAGCCCAGCGCGCGCATGGCAATGTAGGCGCCGCCCTTCATGTCGCAGATGCCGGGGCCGTAGGCGCAGTCGCCGTCGATGCGGAAGGGCATGCGCTCCAGCGAGCCGACGCGGTGGACGGTGTCGAGGTGGCACAGCACGAGGATGCCCGGCATGTTGACCCGGTCGCCGCCGGTGAAGGGCAGCTCGATGGACAGGTGATCGCCCTGGCCGTCGCGGCCAGGAATGCGGCTGACGTTGGCGCCGATGGCTTCATATTGGGCGCCGGCAAGATCCATGAGGCGGTTGAGCCCTGGCGCGTGGCCGGTGGGGGTTTCGATCTCCACCCATTCGCGAATGCCCTCCAGCAGCTCAGCCTCTTGGGGTATGTGCATCATGCGTCCTCGTTCGTGTTGGCGTGCTCAGGGTTCATCATTGCAGCGATAGCGATCAACCTCACTCGTCCTCTGGCGCTGACACCGAATATTCGAGCGCTGATCAGATACTGTGAGAATGAGCAAGCTCTAGTTCTGATGGATAGACTCAGCAATCGAGGTCCATGTTTGCCTGGAATGCGGATGGCAATCATTGTGGCCGCAATCTAGTGAAATACTGATCCCGTTGTCGCCGGCCGCTTCGTTGAGAGCGACAGCATGGGATGGCGGAATTAGTGTGTCGCGTTCGCCATGTAAGATGAGAGTGGGGGTGCTGAGCGTATTCAGCGCCGCAAAGGTGTCCATTTCGGTGGTCATGAGGCGCGCGAGCCAACCGAATTTCTCCCGCGCGATTGTGCGGAGGCTGGAGAAGGTGCTTTCCAGGATCAACACGTCGGGGGCATCTACGAGGCTCAATTGGCCGACGATGCCGCCGCCGAGGGAGCGGCCGTGGTAGACCCACTTGGCGTCGGCCGGCATTCGCTCGCGCGCGCGACGCCGAAAGACGCGCATATCGTCAACAATCGCGTGGAGCTCCGGTTGGCCTTTGCTTCGGCCGTAGCCACGGTATTCAACAAGCAGGAGGTTAAAGCCGAGGCTTGTATAGTATGGCGCTAAGAATTGCGGCCAATCATCGATGAGTTCGCCGTTTCCATGGGCGAAAAGCACGGTGCCGAAAACTTTGTCGGAGAACGCCGGGATAAACCACGCCTCCACACCGCGGTGGGTCCACATTTCGGTGTTGTCGGTCGGGAGACGTGGCGTGGGCGTAACCTCGCGCTGCCAGGCTCCGGGATAGAGGAGGCGTTGCTCGATGATCTTCGGGAAGTACAAATAACTCAGCATGATCAGGCCGATGCAGGCGATAGAGATTCCGATTGTGATCTGAATTTTGCTCATGGATCACCGCCGTTCACGGGCAACCGTGCAGGAACCAGGCTGTTCAGAACAACGAGTGACAGCTCCCCTGGCCATCTAGAGCTAGCTTTTCGACTGCGCTTTGGCGCGCCGGGCGCGTCGTGCGGCGTACATCGCTGCGGCGAAGATGATCCCGGCGCCGACCCAGGTCCAGAAGTCGATGAGCTCACCGAACATGAGATAGCCGAAGAGGACGCCGAAGGGCAGGCGCGCGAAGTCGGCGCCCATCACGACGGACGTGTCGGCTGCGCGCAGTGCGCGGGCGAGCGTGACGTGGCCGAGCATGCCGAAGAGGCCCATGCAGGCGGCCACGAACCAGAGTTCGGCGCTGAGCGCCTGCCAGACCCACAAGCCTGGGATGAGCATAACGATCGTTTGGGCGAGCGTGCTGATCAGGACCACCTTATCGGGGCCGTCGCGCACCGACAGCACCTTCACGAACAGGCTTGCGCCTGCCATGGCGACTGCGGATGCGACGGCGAGGATCGCGCCCGCGCCGGCCGGAACGACGCCTGGGCGCAGGATGACGAGCGCACCCACAAAGCCGACCGCGATGGCGGCCCATCGGCGCGGCCCGACCTTTTCGCCGAGAAACAGCGCGGCTCCCATGGTGGCGATCAGCGGGACGAGGAAGGCGATGGCGGTCACCTCGCCCACTGAGGAGAGCTCTAGGGCGCCGAAAAAGGTGGCCATGCCGATGAGGCCAACCGTGATCCGCACGGCGTAGATGCGCCAATGTTCGGTGTGCAGCATTGACGGGCCGCGGGCGATGAGAAGCGGCGTCATGGCGAGCACTGCAAAGCCGAGGCGGAGGAGCATGATTTGCATGATCGGCACGCCTTCAAGGGCAATGAACCGACCAAGGACAGCAACGCCCGACAGGAGCGCGCACGACAAGAGCATCCACCCGACGGCCTTGGCGGCAGATTGGGGCGGCAGCTTGGCCATGTAGAAGGCGTGCCCGCGCCGTTCCGCGGCCACAACGCCGCTGGCGTTGGCGCCCGGGGCGAGGCTCGGAGCGGTGTCGCTCCCCGTACTCGCGTCGCGGTCAGTGAGCTGACGCTGGTTGGGCGCGGGCGTTTTGGGGTTGGCACCGGACTTTGGCGAGGGTGGGGACGCGTTGTCCATGGCCGCACACTACCGGGAAACGGCGACGCTGACAGTGCCATCCCCTACCCGCTGCAGCATGGCCGGCACCCGCGGTGGGAAAATGCGGGCAGCGCGCCTGTTGCGTGGGCGATGTTCGCTGCCAATGCGCGCTTGTAAGCGGGGGTTGGCCATGACAGCATCGGGTAACTCAGCGGCCCAGATTTTGCAGGGACGCGGCTAGACCAAGCGCCGAGCCGCCCGCCAAAAGAGCCGGGCAGCGCGGCAACTGAGGAGGAGTTCTTGGTGAAACACTACGCAACCACGCTGTTGGCGAGCGCGGCCGCAATCGGCCTTCTGGCCTCGCCAGCCCTTGCTGGCAAAAGCGACGACACACTCACCTGGTCCACCGACCGGGAAGTCGCGGTGGTCGACCCCTACTACAACAACACCCGCGAACTGGTGATCATGGGTCACCTGGGTTGGGACGCTCTTCTGTTCCGCAACCTGGAGACGGGCGAGTATGAGCCGCTCCTCGCCACCGAGTGGGAGTGGGTGGACGACACGACCATGGACCTCACACTGCGCGAAGGTGTGGTGTTTCATGACGGCACGACGTTCGGCCCTGAGGATGTCGCCTACACGGTGAACCACGTGGCGGGCGAGGACAGCGGCGTTCTGACCACCAACAACGTGGCGTGGCTGGAAAGCGCCGAGGTGACCGGCGACAACACGGTACGGCTGCACCTTGATGCGCCGTTCCCCGCAGCGCTTGCCTACCTGGCGGGTGCGATTTTCATCGTTCCGGAAGGGCACTATGACAGCGCGCCCACCGGCGCTGACGGCAATCCGGACTACACGCAGGTTACGCCGGTGGGCACCGGCCCTTATAAGTGGACCGACACACAGCCGGGTGAGTACGTCCACTGGGAGGCCAACGAGAACTATTTTGAGGGCGGGCCGAAAGGCACACCTTCCATCGGCAAGATCAATTTCCGCACGCTGAAAGAGCCCAACACGCAACTGGCCGAGCTTTTGACCGGCGGCGTCGATTGGATCTGGGACGTGCCGAAGGATCAGGCCGAGCGCCTGGCTGAGCGCGGCGGCGTGCAGGTTGAGAACGCCAAGACGATGCGCGTCTCGTACCTCACGTTCGATGTGGGCGGCCGTTCGGGGCAGGAGTACTTCAGCAACCCGCTGGTGCGCAAAGCCGTCTCCCACGCCATCGACCGGGACGCCATTGCGCGTAACCTTGTGGGGCCTGCCTCCGTGGTGATCCACGCTGCCTGCCACCCGGATCAGTTCCCCTGCACCAGCGACGTGCCGCAGTATGAGTACGACCCGGAAAAGGCCAAGGCGCTGCTCGCGGAAGCTGGTTATCCGGACGGGTTTGAGTTCGACCTTTATGCCTACCGCCAGCGTGAATTCACCGAAGCTGTGATCGGTGATCTTGCTCGTGTCGGCATCCAGGCGAACCTGTCTTTCATGCAGTACCGTGCGCTGCGCGACCTGATCTGGGGCGGCGAAACGCCTGTGGCGCACATGACGTGGGGTTCGAACTCGATCCCTGACGTGTCGGCGATCACCAGCCACTTCTTCTCCGGCGGCAAGGACGATCCGTCCGGCCCTGGCGGTGACCCGGCCGTGGTGGAGCTTCTGAAGACGGGCGACACGTCGGTGGATCCGGCAGCCCGCGAAGAGGCGTACGGTGAGGCGCTCACGATGATTGCGGAAAACGCCTACTGGCTGCCGATGTTCACCTACGCGAAGTATTACGCTTTCTCGGAGGACCTGGACTTCACGCCGACGCCGGATGAAATCCCGCGCTTCTACTCAGCGTCTTGGAAATAAGACCGCTGGCCCGCGCTAGTTTGCTAGCGCGGGCCTTTGTCTTCTCTCGCAGGAGGCGGACATGCTGACCTATTTGCTGAGGCGTTTAGGGGTCGCGGTGCTGGTGGCGCTGACCGTCTCGGGCCTCACCTTTTCGATGATTTATCTGTCGGGCGATCCGGCGGTGGCGCTGGCCGGCGAAACGGCCACGCAGGAAGACATTGAAAAGATACGCGATTTTTACGGCTACGACCGGCCGATCATTGTCCTGTATTTTGACTGGCTTGGCCGTGCGCTGCAGGGCGACTTCGGCCAATCGCATTATCTGGGCGAGCCTGTTGCGACGGTGATTTTTGAGCGGCTGCCGGTGACGATGCTGCTCGGCGCGCTGGCGCTGACGTTTGCGCTGGTTCTGTCCATTCCGCTCGGCGTTGTGGCGGCCATTCGGCCCAACAGCATTATCGACCGGGCTGCGCTGTTTATCGCCATGATCGGCCAGGCGATGCCTTCGTTCTGGTTCGCGCTGACGATGG
>CAKZYH010000148.1 GCA_937884725.1 uncultured Paracoccaceae bacterium | reverse complement strand
CCCGACCGCTATTCCCCGCCCGCTCGTCCGTAATTACACCGCCATCAGCTCCACCTCGCCCGTCAGCATAACCTCCGCCGCCAGCCCCTGAACGACCCGCGCCGCAATCAAAAACTCCACCGTCGGCGCAACGGCGCACAGCGCGGACGCCACCGCAAACACAACAATACCCGCGCCAAACACCCGGCGCTGGCCAAACCGGTCCCCCGCCGCGCCCCCCACCAGCAAAAACGCCGACAGCGCCAGCGTGTAACCGTTCGCCACCCAAATCACGGCCCCGAAGCTTGCATCAAACGCCTCGCGGATCGCCTGGATCGCAACGGTGATGATCGTCCCATCAATAAACCCCAGCGATGACCCCAAGATCGCCACCAGCAGCACGAATTTGCGCAAAACCGGTGGGCACCCCGCGCCCTCGGCATGCGGGCAAAGATCGCCCGGCGCGCGGCTAATGAGTGATGTCACGCGCCACCTCCTTCCGCCGCCCTTCCCGCCAGACCAGCAGGCCGGCCCCGGTCAAAATCACCGCCGCGCCCAGCACAGTCACACCATCGGGCAACGCGGCAAACACCATCGCGTCCAGCACCGCCGCAAAAATCAGCGTCGCGTACGAGAACGGCACCACATAGGTCGCATCGGCCCGCCGCATCGCCTGAATAAAGCACGCCTGCGCGAGCACCATCGCAAACCCCACCCCTGCCAGCGCCAGCCACTGCCCGCCGGTCGGCATCACCGCAAACGGGATCAGCGCAACGCTCGCGAGGCACACCCCGATGGCGTTATTCACCGTCAGAATTTGAAACGGCGCTTCCCGCCCTGACAGCCGTTTGACGAAGATCGCCTCCATCCCAAACGCCATCGCAGCCGCGAGCGCCAAAAGCGCCGCCGGCTGAAACGCCTCAGGCGACGGACGCGCCAGCACCAGCGCCCCCGTCAGCCCGATCACAGCGGCCGCGGTGCGCCAAGGCCCAATGCGCTCTCGCAACAGCGGAGCGGCAAACAGCATCGCAAACACAGGGTTCAAAAACGCTATCGCCGTCGCATCGGCCAACGGAATAAACACCACCGACGCAAACAACAGCGTCACGCCAACAAAGCCGCAGCTCGTGCGCGCAAAATGCCAGCGCCAGTGCACCTCGCCGAACGTTGGCCGCAACACCACTGCCGCCAAAGCGAGCCCCAACGCAGCAAACAAAAACCGCGCATGGGCCACCTGAAACACATGCAGCGGCGGCCCCAGCCATTCGCTCTGCGCAATCTTCGCCGCCAACGACGACAGCGCCACAAACGCCGCCGTCCCCAGCGCAAATACCGCCGCCTGAACCGCGGGGCTCTTCATCAGCCAGTCGTCGTCAAAGGCATAGGGGGACGAGCCTTAAGCGGTGGTGTGCCAGGACCATCACAGCCCGCGCATGCGTGATCCCGGTGCCATCAGACAGACCACAGCCGGGCCCCAGCGTCGAACCCAGCCACCGCAAGGCTGCAAACCACCCGCCACTCACCCCGAAGGGCCGGCCTGAGGCGCCTGGCTAGACCGCCACCGCCTGCAACAACGCATCACGGGTCAGCTCGTCCTTGCGCCCCGCCATCGTCACGACACCGCGCTCCAAAACAGCAAACCGATCCGCCAACCCGTAAGCGAACTGGAAATACTGCTCCACCAGCACAATCGCCATCTGCCCCTCGGAGCGCAGAAGCGCGATCACCTCACCAATCTGCTGAATGATGTTGGGCTGAATGCCCTCCGTCGGCTCATCCATCAGCAACAGTTTCGGCTTCGTAATCAGCGCTCTCGCAATCGCCAACTGCTGCTGCTGCCCGCCCGACAAATCGCCCCCACGGCGCCCCTGCATGGTTTTCAGAACAGGAAACAGCTCAAAAATGCGATCCGGCACCCCATGCTCACTGCGCGGCAAACAGGCAAATCCAGTCTCCAAATTCTCCCGCACCGTAAGCAGCGGAAAGATGTCCCGGCCCTGGGGCACCACAGCCAACCCGCGCTGCGCCAGCGCATGCGGCGCCCATCGCCCCACCGCCTCGCCGTCAAACTCCACAGTCCCGCCAGAGCGGTGATGAACCCCCGATATCGCCTTCAGCAAGCTCGTCTTGCCAACTCCATTGGTCCCCATCACACAAGTGACTTCGCCCACCGCTGCGTCCAGCGACACACCATTCAGGATCTGGCTTTGGCCGTAGTGCAGCGTGAGATCGCGAACCGCCAGCATCAGCGCTCTCCCGACCTGCCGAGATACACTTCGATCACCCGCTCATCGTTCGTCACGTGATCGAGCGAACCCTCAGCAAGCACCGCCCCCTCGTGAAGCACCGTCACGCGACACTCCAGCTGCCGCACGAACTCCATGTCATGCTCGACCACGATGACCGAGCGCGTCTTCGCCACGTCCTTCAAAAGCCGCGTCGTGTGCTCACGCTCCCCCACCGTCATCCCGGCCGCAGGCTCATCCACCAGCAAAAGCTGCGGATCCTGAGCCAGCAGCATCCCAATCTCCAGCCACTGCTTCTGGCCGTGAGACAGCTCACCAGCCTTACGTGGCAGCTCCTTCGAGAGCCCGATTTCGTCAGCAATTTCGCGCACTCGCGCCGCATCCCCGCCCGTCAGCGAGTAGGCGAGCGCCGCAATCGGCCCGCGCGGGTTTTCGAGCGACATCACCAAGTTGTCGAACACGCTCTGATCTTCAAACACAGTCGGGCGCTGAAACTTCCGCCCGATCCCAAGCCGCGCAATTTCCGCCTCGCTCAGCTTTAAGAGCGACACGTTGTTTTCGCCCCACAACACCCGCCCTTCATCGGGCCGCGTCTTGCCGGTCACGATGTCCATGATGGTGGTTTTGCCAGCGCCATTCGGGCCGATGATCGCCCGCATCTCCGCCGGCGCGATCTCAAACGACAAGTCGTTGATCGCTTTAAACCCGTCGAACGACACCGACACGCCGGCGACTTCCAAAAGCGCACTCATTCGGCGGCATCCTTGCTGGCCTCACCGCGCCAAGGCGGCCGCGGCGCCGGCAAACGGATGAGATCAAACAGCCCGCCGATCCCCTTGGGTGCAAAAAGCGTCACCAGCACAAAGGACACGCCCAAGAGCACCTGCCACCAGTTCACCCACTCGATGCTGAAAACGCCAAAATCAACGTCCGGCACCCGACCGCCGGTAAACCAGGTGGACAACAGCGAGACGAACGCCGCGCCAATGCTCGCGCCATAGAGCCGCCCGCGCCCACCAATCGCCACCCAAACCGCCAAATAAATAGACGCAATCGGCGCAATCTCCGCCGGATTGATTATCCCCGCCTGCGGATAATAAAGCGCCCCAGCAATACTACAGATGATTGCCGTCATCACGAACACGACGAGCTTATAGTGCGTCACCTGATAGCCGAGGAAACGCACCCGCGCCTCGTCATCGCGGATCCCTTTTATGACAGAGCCAAACTTGCCCGAGACCACAAAAGCGCACAGCACATAGCCAAGCCCCAGCGCCACGGCAGAAGCCACAAAGAACCACACCGACACCACCGACTGCGGCACGTCCTCAAAGCCCGGAATGTTCTGCAGGCCCGCGTGACCGTTATTCCCGCGAAGACCCGAGTCGTTCTGGAAAAGGTAGAGCGCCAGCGCGAGCGTCATCGCCTGCGTCAGGATCGACAGATAAACGCCCGTCACCCGCGAACGGAACGCGAGCCACCCAAACACCAGCGCCAAAAGACCAGGCACCAATACCACCAGCGCCAGCTGAATGATCAGCGAGTGAGCCCCAAACCAAATGAAGGGAATCTCCGACTCCCCCACCACGCCAAAAATCTGCGTGCCAATCCCATCGCGGATTTCTTGCGGGGTCGGCGGCAGCGGTGCATTAGCGAGGGAATCGACCACAATGCGCTCGGTCCGCGCATACATGATCCACATCCCGATCATGTATCCGCCAAGCCCAAAGAACGCGAAGTGCCCCAGCGATAGAATGCCCGTGTAACCCCACGACACGTCCATCGCGACCGCCGCCAAGCACAAGCACAGCGTCATACCGAGCGTCTTGATCAGGCTCGTGGAGATCTCACCACCGTTCGCCTCCGCCATCGAGGCGGCTGACACGGTGAAGACGACCAGCAGCAAAAGAACAATGATGGTCGACGGCTTGCTAAAAACGGCTCTCAACTTAAGCCTCCGCCGCGCGGCCTTTGAGGGCAAAGATCCCCCGCGGCCTAAACTGGATGAAGATGATGATGAACACGATCATGAAGGTCTGAGCAGCGAGGGTGTTCGCCGGATTGAACCACTCAATCCCCTTCTGCAAAAACCCGATCAGCATCGCCCCGGTAAGCGTGCCCCAAACATTGCCGACACCACCGACAACCACCGTCATGAACGACTGCACGATGTACTGCTGCCCAAGCTCCGAGGTCACCTGCGCATAAAGCCCGATCGCCACACCCGCGACGCCGGCAATCCCCGACCCGAGCCCGAACGTCAGCATGTTAATGCGCTCAGGGTTGATCCCCATGGACGCCGCCATCCGCCGGTTCTGGGTCACGGAGCGGACCTCTAGTCCCAGCCGCGTCTTGTTCAGCACCAGCCAGAGCACTGCAAAAAACACGATGGCGAGCACGAAAATCGCAATCCGGATGTAGCTGATCGACACCACATCGTTCAGCACCCAGGAGCCCGCCAACCAGTCCGGTGACGTCAGCGGCCGCGCCTGCGTGCCAAAGATGTTCTTGGCGAGCTGCTGCAGCGCAATCGAAACCCCAAACGTCGCAAGCAGCGTCTCCAGCGGACGATGGTAGAGCCAACGAATAACGAGCCGCTCCAGCAAAATCCCCGCAGCAAACGTCACCGCGAACGCCAGCGGCAGCGCCAACACAATCGACAGCGTTTTGTCCGGCACAAA
>CAKZYH010000147.1 GCA_937884725.1 uncultured Paracoccaceae bacterium | reverse complement strand
TCACGCTCACGGTGACGGTCACCGAGGATCAGCTCGACGCGTCCGGCACCGGACTGTCCATCACCGACATGGGCGGGGCAGCCGACTTGTCCCTGCGTGAGGCGATCGAACTCGCCAACGACTACGACGGGGAAGTCACCATCGAGTTCGACGCGAGCCTTGCCGGCCAGACCATCACGCTGGATTCTGGCGAAGGCGCGCTCGTCCTCGCCAACTCCATGACCATCGATGGCGATACCGGGTCAGACGGCGATCAGGACATCACCATCTCCGGCGACGATTCCGTTCGCGTCTTCGAAGTCGATGACGGTGATAGCGGAACGGCAAGCGACATCGCGCTTGAAGGACTCATCATCACGGGCGGGTACTCCGACAGCGCAGGCGGCGGTATCTACGCCGCCGACGGTGACAACGTTTCGCTGACCAACGTTACCTTGACGGAGAGTTACGCGAGCAGTGTCGGTGGCGGCGTGCTGATCGACGGCGGCACGCTCACGATCACCGACAGCACCATCTCGAACAACGAGACGGGTGGCAGCGGCGCGGGCATCTTCGGCAACGATGCGACCGTCATTATCACCAGCAGCACGATCTCCACCAACATCGCCGGGCAAGACGGTGGCGGCGTGGTGGTCGATGGCGGCCCGCTGACGATCACGGACAGCATCGTCTCGGGCAACGAAGCTGGCCGAAGCGGCGCGGGCATCTTTGGCTACGAAGCCACCGCGGTGAACATCTCCGGCAGCACGATCACCGGTAACATCGCAGAGCTGGATGGCGGCGGTTTCGCGCTGATACGGTCCGACTCCGATACCATCACCGACACGGAAATCAGCGGCAACGCGGCCTACGACGGCTATGGCGGTGGCGACGGCGGCGGCGGGTATATCTTTGGCAGCGACGCTGCAACGCTCACCGGCCTCACGATTTCTGGCAACACTGCCGGGTTGAACGGCGGCGGCCTCGTGCTGAACGAAGTGTCGTCGGCAGAGATCAGCGGCAGCACCATCGACGGCAACAGCGCCTACGACGGCGCGGGCGTGTGGATCAACGACAGCACTGTCGACGTGGAGGCATCCACCATCTCGCGCAACATCGCGCAGAACGATGGCGGCGCGTTCTATGTTCAGCAAAACTCCCGTTCCGCGCTGACGCTCACCAACTCAACGGTCGCCATGAACGTGGCGTTCGACGATGGCGGCGCGGTCCACCTCGACGGGCTAACGGGCGCCGGGCCGCTAGACAACTCTCTGACGCTGCTCAACTCGACCGTGACGTCAAACTACGCCACCCAGTATGGCGGCGGCTTCTACATCAACGGCGCGACGGCAACCACCTCCATCGCGAACTCGATTGTGTCGGGCAACGGGGTCGGTTCAGCAGGCAGCGGCACCGACATCTACGCCAGCGCCCTCGCCGAAACCTTCTCCACGAGCAGCATCGTCGGCACTGATTTCATCGATGACGCCGGCACTGCCACAACGCTGGATGCAGACCAATCCGTGGTCTCGGCAAGCTTGTTCGAAACCACATCCAGCTTCATCGACATCAACGGCGACGGCACGCAGCTTGGCACATCGGAACCGTCACTCGGGGTTTCGGGCGGCGTACTCGCCGACAACGGCGGCGATGTCGAGACAGTGGCGCTTCGAACCGGTGGCAGCGGCGTCGACGTCGGTGACAGCACCGAGGCGGCGGCCCTGACGACGGACGCGCGCGGCAACGGATTTAGCCGCGATATCGGCCTCGCAGTCGATGTTGGCGCCTTCGAGAGCCAATCCGTCGCGCCAGTCTTTGAAGGTGACCTTGCCGACTTTGAAGAGACGATCAGCCTGGACGCCAACCCAGCAGTCGGCACCGCAGTCATCGACGTGGATGCCAACGACGGGAGCGGCGGTGCAACCGACGACGGCGTCACCTACGCCATCATCGCCGGCAACACGAGCGTCGACAGCGACGGTGATCTGCCGTTTGCCATCGACAGCCTGACCGGAGCGATCACAGTCAACGATCCAGGCGATCTCGACTTCACCTCCGTCGATACATTTACGCTCACGGTGGAGGCCGACAACGGCAGCGAAACCAACACGGCGACCGTGATCGTTCAGACCGGCGAGGTCATCACAGGGACAGATGGCGATGATCTCTTGGTTGGGTCGGACAACGGCGACAGCATCGATGGGAGTGGGGGTGACGACACACTCATCGGCCTCGACGGTGACGACACAATCACCTCTGGAAGCGGCCTCGATATCGTCGAAGCAGGCGAAGGCGACGACCTTATCCAGCTTGGCGCCGCGGATGGCACGTTCCCAACCGGGCTTGTTTCCAGAAACAACTATCTGGAGCTAACCGACGGCACGATCCTTTACATTACCACCAGCGGCAGGATGGAAAACCGCGACATCCTGGATGGTGGCGCCGGCGAGGACACAATCGTCGGCACCGCGGAAGATGACCTCTTGACGTTGCAGTCGGCCTCACCTGAGGTGGCCGGAGGCGACACCACTGTGGCCCGCATCATCGATGTGGAGATATTCGAGTTGGGCGAGGGCGACGACGTCTTGGACCTGACAGTAACCGACAGCTTCTCTCCAGGCGAATACGACATCAGCGTGACCGCGTTTGGGGAAGAAGGACGTGACCTTTTGTGGTCAGGCTCTGGCGATGACGTGCTGTTCGGCGGCGACGATACGGACTTCCTCGTTGCTGGGCCCGGCATCAATACGCTCACGGGCGGTAACGATGGTGACGGCCCCGACGGCGTCCGAGACTTGTTCGGTTTTGGCGATGGTGCGGATGGCGGGATCCATATCATCACCGACTTTGAGAGCGGCGTCGATGACTTATTTTTTGTCGGTTTCGGGGTAACAGATCACTCCGAACTCACTATTTCTTTTGATGCGAGTTCGGGTGATACGACCATCGTCGCTGCATCAACCAGCGGCAACGAAGACGCGACGGTCATTTTGCAAGGCGTCGATTTGTTGTCCCAACCCGACATCGACGGTGATTTCATCTTCTTTGTGTGAGCGTCCACCGGAAACAGGAAAACGTATGGCAAACACTCCCGGAGACAAAAGCTGCCCCGAGGTCAATGCCGAGACCGCTGGCGCCGTCGAGCCAAAGCCGGACATGGATCCGGCGCGCCGGCGCGCCCTTGCCGTTCTGGCAGCTTCTGCGCCTGCGATGGCAGTGCTTCTCGCCCCGTCCTCGACCCGTGCATCAGGATCTGGCCCGGGCGGCGGCACATCGGGTGATGACCAATTTAACTTCGGCTAGCCGTCCACCAAAGCAATGCGCGTGAAAGATCCGCGGAGCAAAGTTCAAAACGGCGCAGGATGGCGCCGAGGCGTCGGTCCGCTGAGGCAATTCATGACCGCGTCCGAGCACAAGCTCTATCTAGCAGCGCTGAAGCAGCTCGGCCGGGTGGTCGTCGGCACTGAGCCGCCAAGCGAGCCACTGGATCGGTTGATCGTAGCCGGAGGCCGAGGCTTCACATTGCCGGCGCTCTGGCCGCGCCTGGCGCCGCATGCAGACCAATTCAGCGCGGAAACCATCGAGTTATGCCGAACAGTTCATACTTTGAACGGCGAGCGCAACGCAGCGATCCTAGGTGATCTGGAGCGTGCGGCCGCCGCACTGAATGAGGTGGGCATTGTACCTTGCGCCTTAAAAGGTGCAGCGCATCTTATGACTGGCCTTTGGGGTAGTCCCGCAAACCGCGTTCTTTCAGACATCGATCTACTCGTTCACCCTGCCGAACTTTCGCGGGCCGTGGCGGCGCTTCGCGACCTTCTTCATGCAAGCGTTCATGGTGATGATAAGGCCGATGCTCACCACGCGCCGCCCATGGCGCTGCCCGGCGCCAAAGCGGTTATCGAACTTCACCATTCACCGGTGAAGTTGTCGTTGGCCGGTGTCGTCCCCACCGCTGAGGTTTTTGAGCAAAGCCGAACTGTGAATCTCGGGAACGCGATGCTGAGACTGCCGAGCGCGACTCACAGCGCGCTGGTCGCAGCGGTCCACGGACCCGTTGCGCACGGCTTCTTTGACCTCGCACCGCGCGATGCCATCGATCTGGTCTATCTTGCCCAGGACATCTCCGATCCAGTCGACTGGGACTTTGTGGCGGCAACCCTTTCGGGCGCCGGCTTTGGATGGGTGGTGGAGATGGTGAACGTCAGCGCTGAAACGCTAACCGACCAAGCGCCTCCCATGGCGCCGGTTGGCAAGACGGCGCGGGCGATCGCCCGTGGGCGCCTCCGACTCCACAGATCCGCCTACGCTTATCGAGCTGACTACGTTCTCCGGCGGAGCGCGTGGCACCTCAGGGCTATACACACGCGGGAAGGCCGAGCATTCACCGCAACGACGCTCAGAAATCCCCACTTCTTGTCCGCACTCGGAGCGACACTCGCACCGCGACGACCTTCGGATGAGCATCCGGGCAAGCGCGACCGATAATGACGAACCGAGCGGTTGGTTTCGGCTCCCCCAACTGGCTACCCGTTCGCACCTTTGCCGGCCATCAGATCGGCATTTGCCCAGGACTTAACGCTGTCGTCTTGCTCAACGAACAGGCCGCAGTGGTGTGGGACGCCATCGCGCGAGGAGACACCGCAGAGACCGCCGCGGGACACTTAGCCGATGCTGGCGGAATGACACGCGCCGCCGCAGCCAACCACGTCACCACCCTCGTTAGGGCTTGGGAAAGCGCTGCGTTGTTCGACCACCGACCACCCGACGCTCCGGACCCTGGCGACGAAACCGTCCCCTCAGGCGTTGTTTCGGTGGAGAAGACGGTGCGCGGTCCAGCGGGCTCAGCCTGTCTCAGGGTTTTGGACGCTCCACAAATAGGGTCTCTCGTCGACGCGTTACTGTGCGGCTTGCCAACAGCGGCACCCGCGTCCAACCGCCTCACAACAATGACGATTTGGGCCATGGCGGATGGCCGCTATGCCTACGGGATTGATGGCACAGCGTTCGACGCTCGGCTGACTGCCGCTGAATTGCGATCCGCGGTGAACATGCTGTTGTTCGACAAGGTGCTCGGCCTGCCGCGTACCGCGCGGGTGCATGGCGCGTGTGTCGCCTTTGGCGCCCTCACTGTCGTGCTCATGGGGGTCAGCGGCGCTGGCAAATCGACCCTTGCCGGAGCGCTGAGTGCCCGCGGCTGGACACAACTCTCGGACGACACCGTGCCTCTCGACAGTGCGCTGCGCGCGCATCCGGTGCCTTTGCCGGCGAGCATCAAGGACGGGTCGCTGGCGGTTCTCAGCAAAGCCAAACCTGCGCTGTCTCAGCTACCGCGCCATATGTTGGCCGGCCGTTCCATGCGCTTTGTCCCGCTAGATGAGCCTAAAGAGGCACTCGCCCCGCGTGCGCCGACCCATGCGATCGCCGTCCGCTACGCACCGCATGAGACCGCACGGCTTGAGCCCATCGACAACCTGGAGCGGCTGTCTCTGTTCCTCGGCGCCGAGACATTTATCGACTTTGAGGCGGGGACATTTCCGAAGGTGCTTAAATGGATGGAGACGATCCCAACCTTGAAACTCACCTACAGCGACTTCGACGACGCCGCGAGGCTGCTGCAAGGACTGCATCGCGTGGCGACTTGACGGCGCACATCGTGCTCGGGCTGAACAGAAGGAACTCGGCGCTCCAACGTGTTCCGGCGGAGGAGGCGAACATTGGGTAAAGCGACATGACCGGACGACGCTATCATTTCATCTCCGGCCTGCCCCGCTCCGGATCGACGCTAACCGCAGCGCTCTTGCGGCAAAATCCGCGCTTTCACGCCGGCATGTCCAGCCCGATTGCAGGGCTTTTCGACGGCATGATCGCGCAGGTATCGGCCGGCACGGAGCTATCGACCACGGTCACCCACGCCCAGCGCGCCCGCCTGCTTCGTGGTCTGTTTGAAAGCTACTACGCCGACCAGGACGAACAGGTCATCTTCGACACCAACCGCGCATGGACAGCCAAACTGCCCGCACTGATGGAGGTCTTTCCGGACGCCAAGGTGATTTGTCTGGTGCGCGATCTGTCGTGGATCATGGACTCCATGGAGCGCCAGTTCAGGCAGAACGCCTTTGAGCATACGAGGCTGTTCAACAACCCGGCCGAGCGCTCCACCGTCTACACACGGGTTGAGGCGCTTGCCGGCGCCAACCGTCTTGTCGGCTTTCCTTGGCACGCACTGCGGGAGGCTTGCTACTCCGAGTTTGCGGACCGGATCGTGATCGTCGAGTACGATCTCATCGCCAACCGACCGGCCGAGGTTTTCCGTCTTCTCTATGAGTTCTTAGGAGAAGAAGAGTTCGAGCACGATTTCAGCAACGTGGTCTATGACGCGCCGGACTTCGACGCGCAGCTGGGGTTAGACGGGCTGCATCGTGTCCACCCGAACGTCGCGCCGCGTCCGCGCGCAACAATCCTTCCGCCCGACCTGTTCGAACGGTACGG
>CAKZYH010000146.1 GCA_937884725.1 uncultured Paracoccaceae bacterium | reverse complement strand
AAGCTCTCGATACCTCGCCGCCGACCATCCGCAGTCAGAGGACCAGCGCGAACGCAGCCGCGGTCCGAGCACACGTGGAGATGTTGCACTCGCTAGCCGCAAGTGCCGGTGTGGAGGGTGTCCTTGTCCTTTTTGGTGCTGGCGAGGATCCGCAGTCCGGCAAAAAGATGCCCCCAGTGTCCGAACGCTTTGCCATCGGTGATGTCGAAGGCATGATCGACGCAGCGCTATCGCTTGGACGAGAGGCACACCGCAACGTCTATGCGCCATGGTCGATCTTCCGCCGTGACTTGCCCGCAGGCCGCAAAGGCGCAGAGGCCGACGTTGTGTCTGTCCTCGCCATCGTCGCGGATATCGACAACGACAAGCCCACGGATGGCGTGAGCGCGCTACCGGCGCCCTACGTGATCGAAAGCAGCCCCGGCAACTATCAGAGCGTGTTCCCGCTCGCCTCCGCTTTACAGCCTGAAGCCGCTAAACCGTTTGCGGTTTCACTCGCTGACAATGTGGATTGCGACAAGCGCACGAAGGATGTCTCAGGGGTTTGGCGGATTCCTGGTCTTCTGAACTGGCCAACCAGAGCAAAGTTGAAGCGCGGCCGTCGGCAAGAGCCCTTCATGGTTGAGGCCCACACGCCTTGGAGCGGTGAGCTGGTGGAGCCGACACAAATCGTTGCGTTGCGCGTCGACAAGCCAGACAACGAATCAAGCGACTGGAACAACCTGCCGACCGAAGTTCAAAACACTATCGCGTTTGGCAAAAGCCGCGACCGCTCCGGAGACTTTCAGTCAGCGGTCAACAGCATGCGCAACCGCGGCGTCTCGTTCGAACAAGCCCTAGCATTCTTCTGGGACAACCCGACCGGACCGGCGGAAAAGTACATCCAGGGCGAGCGGCTGGAAGCGGAGCTGCGCCGAAGCTGGACTGCCGCCGGTGACAAGGTGGGCTCGAAGAAGACGCCTCTGGAGCCGGCCGCGATCAACGTCCCGTTCGTCCGTGAAGAGGTGCCGGCAGAGCGCTTCCCCGTCGAGCACATGGGGCCATTGCGGCGCGCGGCACTCGCCATCGCGGACATCACGCAGGCACCTATAGCGGTTTGCGCACAGTCGGTGCTGACGGCGGCGAGCTTGTCGGTGCAGGGCCTCGCCGACACAGACCGGCCCGGTGGCGGAAAGACGCCTCTTTCCCTGTTTGCGCTCACCATCGCGTTGACAGGCGAGCGGAAGTCCGGCGCCGCCCGCCTCGCAATGAAGGGAGTGCGAGCCCACGAGCGGTCGCTGGCGCAGGCGACGGCGACGGAGATCGATCGATACAACGCCCAAAAAGCCGCCTACGACGCACAAAGGAAGGCTGCGCTGAAGGAGAAAGACAACATCGAAGAGGCGCTTCTGGCGCTCGGCAGTGAACCCGCTCGACCGTTGTCACCAACCATCACGACCAGCGCCCCAACGCTTGAGGGCATCATCAAAAACCTTGCTGAGCTGCAACCGTCGCTGGGCGTGTTCTCGGAAGAAGGCGGCGCGTTTCTCGGCGGACACTCAATGAAGGCTGAGAACCGGGCTGCCGCCATGGCGGAGCTTTCGACCATTTGGGACGCGTCCACACTCACCCGCTGGCGCGCCGGCGATGGTGCGTCAACATTCAGCGGCCGTCGCCTTGCCGCCCACCTGATGGTGCAGCCGAGTGTGGCGCCGATGCTTTTAGGTGACCGGGTAGCCATCGGTCAGGGTATCCTGGGACGCTTCTTGATCGTGTCGCCGGTGAGCACGCAAGGGGATCGAGACTGGCACCACAAGCCGGACTTTGGCTCAGAGCTCGATGATGAGACCTTCGCCGGAAACATCCGCAACCGGCTGCACCATACGTTGCCTCTGCGACACGGCACCACAAACGTTCTTGAGCCGCGCCACCTGCCCTTCTCGGCAGAGGGAAAGCGCCTCATCGCCGAGTACGGCAACGAGATCGAGGCCGGCTTGAAGGCGAACGTTTACGGCGCATCCATCGGCGCTGCGAACAAGTCGCCCGAACAGGCAGCGCGCATCGCTGGGGTGATGGCGATGTTTGAGGACCCTGGAGCGGCAGAGGTAAAGGCAGAGCTGGTGGAAGACGCCATCGCCCTTGCCCGTCACTACCTGGCCGAGGCTGTCCGGCTCACTGACACCACACCGCTGGATGACGATGACGAAAATGCGGAGAAGCTGCGCGCTTGGCTGTGTGAAAAGTGGAACGCGCCGCAGGTCACTGCGCGCGACATCGCCAACCGTGGCCCCAATAGCATTCGGTCGGTCGCAGCCGCAAAAGCCACGCTCACTATGCTGGCCAATCACGGGTACGTCGAACCCACAACCGTGAAGATGGCAAACGGACGGCAGCGTGAGGTTTGGAATGTCGCTCGGTGAACTGTCGCAGTGTCGCAACGCTGTCGCAGTGGCATCGCGCCAATCAAAACACTGAATTCATTGATGAAAAGGGCAATGTCGCAACTGTCGCGACTGTCGCAACATTTTTCATTTCATCGCCGCCGCGATGGCCTCCGACACCCGGTCTGCCGCTGCGATCAGCACTTCGTCCAAATGGTGGACGTACCGGCTGGTGACGGTACCGGCGGCGTGCCCCAGCAGTGCGGCAATGGTTGGCTCGCTCAAGCCGAGATCGCCGGCGACGGATCCAAAGCCGTGCCGCAGCGTGTGCGGTGTGACGTCGTCGAGTGAAGCCCGCTTTGCCAGCCGTTGCCAGGCCGCTGGATAGCCTGCAAAGGCGCCCTCCCCCCGCGGTGCCGGGATCACGAACGGGCTATCTACACGGTCTCTGATGTCCTTCAGGACAGCCAGTGCGGCGGAACCGATGGGGCGGATGCTCCGCCCTTCCTTGCTGTCCTTCAACCTCACACAGCGGCCATCGAAGTCGACCTCGTCCCAGGTCAGCCCCAAGGCCTCTCCGCGGCGCAGCCCTGTGAGGACGATCAGACGCGTGGCGTCTATGACCTGGTCTCGTTCCCCCTCGTCCGCTGCTTCTCTCAGAGCGGCGCCAAGGCGAGCGTACTCTTCCATCGTTAGCCGACGCGCGTTCCTGTTGTAGGACGGACGCTTGACGCCGTGGGCTGGGTTGAACTCGATCACCCCCTCGCTGACAGCATAGCTCAGGATCGCGCCCAGAAGGCCGGTGGTGCGCGTTGCTGTACCAGCCCCTCCCCGCACATCGGTGACGCCTTGCTTGCGCCCTGACGGCTCTTTCTTCGCCGTCTTGCCGGCTTGCACATCGCGGACGAAGCGCTGCACGTCGGCACGCTTCACATCCATCACCAACATGCGCCCCATCAGCGGCTTGATGTGCTGTTCAATGCGCCCGCGGTCGGTCGCCATTGTGGACGCCTTTTTCGGCGAGCCGCCCTTGCCCAGGATCAGACCCCTCTCGGCGGCGTCTAGGTAGCGCTGACACAGATCGGACATGGTGAGCGACTTGCGGCGGGTCCGCTTCTCCAGCTGTGGGTCCTCACCGCGGACCACCCCGCCCAACGAATCCAGAGCCAGCTTCCGGGCCTGTTCAGTGGTGACGACGCCATGAACACCCAGGTTCATCCTCCGGCGTTCGCCACCGGCCGTACGGTAGTCGACCAAGTATGCCTTCTTGCCGCTGGCGGCGACGCGAATACCGAAACCCTTCAGCTCGGAACACCACAAGGTGTAGGGCTTCTCGCGCGGCTCTGCGCCATCCACAACCCGCTTGGTGAGCCGGCCCATAAACACCTGCCTTCAGCATTTGAGTCACCGGAGAGTCACCACAAAATCGGAAAGGCGGGAAGTGGCGTGAGTTTTCTCGGAAAGTCGAAACGCGGATAACTGCAATGAAAAGAACAGTCTATAAGGCTCAGGAAAAATATCGAAAAGTCAGGAAAACCCTGCTCGCTCGCCCTCCGAAGGCAGAGGTCTCAGGTTCGAATCCTGATGGGTACGCCATCTGGACTCCGATCTGAACACGCCGGTCCTGCGCTTCCCGATCCCTCTGGCGCGCTTGGGCGATCTGAGAAATCCGCGACGGAGCGGCTAACCTTTTGACGTGCCGGCGCGGTTGCGAAGGGCTGCGCTGACGGTTGGAGCGAGGAGCACGATGATGCTTGCCGCGAGCAACCCTGCTGTGAGCGGGCGGGACAGGAGCGGCCAGACCTCGTCACCGCTCATCAGAAGTGCCCGGCGCAACGAAACTTCGATAATGGGGCCCAGAACCAGTCCGAGAATCAACGGCACCACCGGGACCCCAAGGAGCAAGAGCACGACGCCAAAAATCGCGAAGGCCAGCATTACCCCTAGGGCCGTGAGGCCGCCGATGGCCAGTGCACCCGTGACACTGATCGTGAGGATCGCAGTGCCGAGGAGCGGATAAGGAAGCCGTGCCAGCTGCGCGAGCCAGCGGACCACGAAAAAGGCCATCAGCAAAAAGGCGATGTTGGCGACCAGGACCGCCCGCAAAATCGTGTCCACAAGCTCGGGCTGTTGGATGAAGAGTAACGGACCAGGCTGGAGGTTGTGGATCGCGAAAGCGCCCAGGATGACGGCCGCCGTGCCGCTGCCCGGGATGCCGAGGGAGAGCAGCGGGATGAGGGCGCCGACGGCGGCTGCGTTGTTGGCGGATTCGGGGGCGGCCACGCCGTCGAGCGCGCCTTTGCCGAACTTTTCTGGCGCCTTGCTGAAGCGCGACTGTAGACCGTGCGCGATGAAGGCAGAGCTTGACGCCCCGACGCCAGGAACAATGCCGAGAAGAATCCCGACGAGCCATGAGCGGACCATCGCAAAGCGCAGACCGATGTAGTCCGACAGGCTGGGGTAGCCGAGCCGGCCGAGCGCGAGGGCGCCAGCGCGGGGCGGAATTTCGCCGACGATCAGGTTGCGCAGAACCTCCGCCACTGCGAAGAGGCCGATCATCGCGGCGACGAAGTCGATGCCGCCAGCAAGTCCGTCGAACAGGACGAAGCGGGGCGTTGAACTGATCCGGTCGATGCCGACGGTTCCCAGGAAAAGGCCGATGAGCGCCGCCGCAACGCCTTTTAGCACCTGCCGCCCCACCGCCGCGGAGACGCAGGCAAGGCCGAGCACGCCCAGCGCAGCGTAGTCGGACGGGCCGAAGCGCAGCGCCACGGAGGCCAGAAGCGGTGCAACGAGGATGAGGACGAACGACGCGAGGATCCCCGCAAGTCCGGAGCTTACGATGGCCGCGCCCAGCGCCATGCCCGGCTCGCCGCGCTTGGTGAAGGGGTAGCCCTCCACGGCGGTCATCACGCTTTCGGATGTGCCCGGAACGTTAAACAAGATCGCCGTGATGGAGCCGCCGAACACGCCCGCACAATAGACCGCCGCGAAGAAGACCAGCGCGTGATCGGGGGCCATCGTGTAGGTCAGCGGCAAGAGCAGCGCGACACCTGTGGTGATGTCGAGCCCAGGCATCGCGCCAAGCACAAAGCCGAGCATCACGCCCGCGATGACGAAGCCGAGGCTCGTCAGCGTCAGCGCGGGAACAAGGGCGTCCATCCCTAGTAGAGCATCCGGTTGAGGCCGTAAGCGATCCCTGTTCCGCGGGGGAGCGGCACGGCCATCAGCCAGGAGAAGAACAGGATCACGGCGGCGGTCAGGGTCACTGGAAAGACGCCAAGCCAGACGAAACCCCGGCGAGAGAAGCCGAAAAACAAGACGACCAACTGCAGAGCCAGGGTGGGAATGAGAAAACCCAGCAGTCGGAGGCCGACGAGGTAAAGAAGAAGACACACGCCGACCAGGAGCACGCGCAGTGGAAGGCCTAGTCGCGCCCTTCGGAGCGCCCGGAGGTTTCGCGCGTCGCTGATGAGAAGAAGGGCGCCGAAGAGGCCGATGAGCCAGAGATAGATCTGCGGAAAGGCGCCCGGCCCGACCATTTCGCCGCGCGAGATGCCCCCTGCGGTCTCAATGCCCGTGGCGGTGGGCAGCGCGAGCGCGGCGAAGACGAGCAGGATGATACCGAAGAGCCCCGCGGTGGGCACTTCGGCGTCGGGTAAGGTTCGGTCGGGCGCCACGGCGGCGTTATTGGGCCATGGCCGCGCCGAAACGCTCAATTTCAGCCTCGATCACGGCGGGAAACTCATCGGGCCCAGCGAAACCGGGCGCGAGGTCGAGAGAGCGGCCCTTTTCGTAGTCCACATAGGCCCCCTCCTTGAGCGCCACCTCGACAGCGGCAGCGATGGCGGATGCGGCCTCAGGTGGCGTGCCGCCGGCAACAGCGATCCCGCGCCAGATGGGCGGCGAAAGGCTGAGGCCAAGTTCGCCCGCGGTCGGCACATCCGGCAGGACGTCGACCCGCTCGCCAAAGGCGACCACAAGCGGCCTGATTTGGCCCGCCTCCACCATGGGCAGCATCACACCCACCTCATCGTAGGCAAGGTCCAGCCTGCCGCCGAGGAGATCGGCGTGCATTTCCTTCGCTCCGTCGTAGGGGATGTAGCGATACTCTGCGTCCACCTGGTCCATCAGGATTTTGACGGCACCCTCGTCGAAGGAGGCTGAGCCCACACCGCCGATCAGGAGTGCACGGTCGCCCGCCGCCTCAAGCATGGCCTCCAGCGATTCTGGCCCGGTCGCCGCGGCGTTGAGGAGGCCGACGTCCACGTGGGCGCGCACCAGGACGTTCATGTCGGTGAGGGAGAGATCCGCGGCGTTGGTGACCTCCAAAAGGACGTAGTCAGTCGTAATCGCAAACACCGTGCAGCCATCAGCGGGTCGGCTTGCCCGCTGGCTGATCGCAACAGCGCGGGTGCCGCCGGTCACGTTGTGCACTTGGACCGGAACTCCGAGCTCTTCTTCAAGCTTGGTTTGGATGGAGCTGGCAAAAAGGTCGGTGCCGCCGCCGGCGCCGAAGCCGACGATCAGTTCCACCGAGGGGCAGTCGAGGGCGCCGGCCTGGGCCGCTGTGGGAAGGGCCAAAGCGCAGGCGAGAAACGCGAGGGTCAATCTTTTCATGAGGGGCTCCAGAGGCGTGAGTACGGGTCCTATCGCCGTCGCCATCAGCCGGCGGCGAGTTGTGCGCGAAACTTTGCGTCGTCGATCACGAAGCGGTTGTGGGTGGCGGCGCCGATGTCGGCGGCACCGTCGTTGGCGGTCGCGGTGAAGGTCACCCGGCGCCCATCGATCGCAGTGCAGGCGACGCTGACTGTGACGGTGCGGCCGGGCGGTGTGGGGGCGGTGTGGTCCAGCGCCATGTGCGCGCCGACCGATGCCTCGCCGGGCTCAAGGTGTGGCGCGAGGGCGGTGATCGCGGCTGCCTCGACCATCGCGACCAACCACGGGGTCGCTAGAACCGCGGGCATGGCAGCGAGGAGCGGATCGTCCGGAAAGAGCGCCGGGACGAGATGACGCTCATCCACCGCGAACCGCTGCGCCGCCGTGAGGCCGGGGGCGAGGCTTGCCTTCATGACACTGTTGTCCTTGCGGCTGCGGCCGCACCGGCCTCCAGCATTCGGGTGATGTCGCTGTCGGAAAAGCCGAGCTCGGACAGCACCTCGCGGGTGTGTTCACCCAGCAGCGGTGAGCCGTTGCCGAGGCTGCCCTGGGTTTCGGAGAACTTGATGGGGGTGCCGAGGGTCGCTACCTCGCCGAGCGCGGTGTGGTTAACCGATGCGATCATGCCGCGCGCAATCGCTTGCGGGTCTTTATGCATCTCGGCTGTGGTGAGGACGGGTGCACACGGCACGCCCGCGGCATTGAGGCGGGACAGCCAGCCGTCCTTGGTGTCTTGCCCGAAGACCGGCGTCAGCACGTCCACGAGAGCGGCGAGGTTCTGCATTCGGTCGGGGTTGCTGAAGAAACGGGGCTCCTCGGCGAGATCCTCGCGGTCGATGGCCTTGATGAGGCGCAGCCAATTGGCCTGGTTGGCCGCGCCCACCACAATCCAGCCGTCGGAGGCTTCGAACGCCTGGTAAGGGCCGTCGAGCGGGTGCGCGGAGCCCATGGGCTCGGGCGACTGGCCAGTGGCGAACGTCATCGCCGATTGCCAGAAGGTGTGCATGATCGCGGCTTCAAAGAGCGAACTCTCCACCATCTGACCGCGGCCTGTGGCGTGCCGGTGGTTGACCGCGGCGAGGATGCCGAGCGCTGCAAGGACGCCAGCTGTGATGTCCGCAATCGGGGCACCGACCTTGACCGGAGGGCGGCCGGGTCCCTCGCCCGTAAAGCTCATGATCCCGCTCATGGCCTGGGCCATCAGGTCGAAGCCGCCACGTTCGGCATAGGGGCCGGAGCGGCCGTAGCCGGAAATGGCGCACCAGATGAGGCCTGGATTGTCGGCCCGCAACGCCTCGAAGCCGAGGCCGAGCTTGTCCAGCGCGCCCTGGCGAAAATTCTCAACCACGATGTCGGCGCGCGCGGCGAGGCGCTTCAGAACAGCGCGGCCATCCTCGGATTTAAGGTCGAGGACGATGCCGCGCTTGTTGCGATTCATCATGAGGTACGCGGCGGATTGGTCGCCCACATAAGGCGGCGCCATATGACGGGAATCGTCGCCCGCCGGTGGCCGCTCCACCTTGATGACGTCGGCCCCCAGATCTGCCAGCAGCAGTGTGCATGTCGGGCCGGCCATCACGTGGGTGAGGTCGAGGACCCGCAGGCCTGCGAGCGGGCCTTTTGTTGGTGCGCTCATCGGCCCACGAACTCCGGGTCGGTTTTGGCGAGAAAGGCACGGGTGCCGATGGCGTAGTCTTCGCTGTCGAAGACGGCGAAGGGGGCGAGACGCTCCTCGTCACTCAGCGGTTTGGAGTCTTCCAGGCGCTTGACCATCCGCTTGTGCCAGCGTGCAACAAGGGGGGCGCCGGTGGCGATGCGGGTCAGTGTGGCGTCCACCTCAGCGTCAAAGGCGTCGGCGGCCAAAATGCGGTTGACGAGGCCTTTTGAAAGCGCCTCGGCGGCGTTCAGCATCCGGCCTTCGAACAGCATCTCCAGCGTGTTTGACGGGCCGACCAGGCGCATAAGGCCGTTCAGCTCCGGATAGTCGACGGTGAGGCCGAGGCGGCGAATGGGGACGCTGAACCGACCGTCGTCACGCGTCAGGCGTAGATCGCACGCGGCGGCCAGCTCCAGCCCACCACCGACGCACAGGCCCTTGATGGCGGCGACCACAGGATGCGGGCAGTGCGCGATGGCCTCCACGGCGCGCAGGACGTGCTTGGCGTAGGCAAGTGCCTGATCGCGGCTGGCGCGCTCAGTTTCGAACTCTGCGATGTCGGCACCGACGCAAAAGGCGCGTTCGCTGGTGCTCTGCAGAACAATGGCGCGGACGGTCTCATCCGCAGTCAGCGCGTCGAAGGCGTCGCCGAGCGCTGTCCAGCCAGCGACGTGGAGCGCATTCAGCTTTTCGGGCCTATCGAGCGTCACGCGCACGATGCCGTGGTCGGTTTCGCGTTGAGTTCGGATCACTCGCCGGCCTCTAAAAATTATATAATTATGTTATTAGACACGCCGTTCAGCGACCGTCAACCGCCAACCACCCCGATCGAAACAGACGCAACGCGACGCACCGCACGCCCCACCGTCCACAATGTTTCGGCCGAAAGGAGCGGTGGATGGGCTGCGCCGCGCCCTCCAAGACTCTCGCCCGATCGGCCGTCCTTGCTTTGCGGCACGGTTTGGCGCGTGGCGTATGGGAACGGTCGCCCACCGCGCAGAAACAAATTAACCGCGCTACAGTGCGGCAGCTCTACGGTCGCAGCGGAGCGTGAGGGAGGGACTTTTGGACGCGCAGCAGGGGGAAGGCGGGAAGGCGCGGCGCCGCGTGCGCCCGACGGAAATGTTGACGCGTGTGCCCGCGCTCCACACGCGGATCGCCGAGATCGTCCGTGACCGGATCGTGGAGGGCAAGCTCGACCCCGGCGATTTCGTCGATGAGGCCGCGTTGGCGACCGAGCTCAGCGTATCGCGCACGCCTGTCCGCGAGGCGCTGAAAGTTCTGTCATTCGAGGGGTTGGTGGAGAACCAGCCCAACCGCGGCACGTTCGTGGCGCTCCTCAACCCGGAGGTGGCGGCGGAGCTTTTGGAATTCCTGGCCGAGGTGGAAGGCTTTGGCGGCGCACTGACAACCATGCGCGCGGACGATGCGACCATCCGGGCGCTGCGCACCGCGCACGATCAGATGGTCGAGGCGCACGCGGCTGGCGACAAGCCGGCCTACTTCAAGCTGAACACGGTGATCCATGATCGCATCGCGGCAGCGTCCGGCAACACGGAGCTACACCAGACCTTCACGCGGCTCACGGCGCGGCTGCGCAGGCTTCGTTTTCTGAGCAACGCCACGGACGAGCTTTGGCGCGCCTCAGTGGAGGAGCATGAGGCGATCCAAACGCAGCTCGAGGCGCGCGACAGCGAGGCAGTGCGCACCTTGCTGCGCGATCACGTGCTGACGATTTTGCCCAGCGTTGCCGACATTCTGGAGCGCGATGTTGGTCACCTGAAATAGCGGCCCCATCGCGCTCGCTGTCAGCGTTAGCCAAGCACCTCTTCAACCGCCTCGGCGGTGGCGCTGACAATGCGGTCGGCCTCGTCCTTGGTGAGGCAGAGCGGCGGCGCAAAGCCCAGAATGTCGCCTTGGGGCATGGCGCGGGCGATCACGTCACGCCGCAGGAGGGCGGCGGCGATGGCCGCACCAACCTTGCGCTCCGGCGCAAACATGGTGGCGGTTTCGGGGTCGTCAGCGAACTCCACCGCGGCGATCAAGCCCTCGCCTCGCACTTCCAGAACGTTGGGATGGCTGGCGAACGCGTCGGCGAGGGCGGTGCGGAAGTGGGCGCCGACTTCGGCCGCGTTGGCGACCAGGCCCAGCTCGTCGATGAGCTTGAGGTTGGCAACGCCCGCCGCCGCGCAGATGGGGTGGGCAGAGTAGGTCCAGCCATGGCCGATGGGGCCGAGCTTGTCGGTGCCCTCAGCGAGCACGTCAAAGACGCGGTCGGACACGATGGAGCCCGACAAAGGGGCGTAGGCGGAGGTGAGGCCCTTGGCGATGGTGATGAAGTCCGGCTTCAGGCCGTAGTGGTCTGTGCCGAACATCGAGCCCAGGCGGCCGAAGCCCGTCACGACCTCGTCGGCGATCAGCATCACGTCGTGCCCTTTCAGAACCGGGCCGATGGCCTCCCAGTATCCCTTTGGCGGGGGGACGATGCCGCCGGTGCCAAGCATCGGTTCGGCGACGAAGGCGGCGATGGTGTCGGCGCCTTCCCGCCGGATCAGCGCGTCGAGTTCGGCCGCGCACCAGGCGGAGAACGCCTCTTCATCCATCGAGCGGTCGGGGCGATGGGCGAAGTACGGCGCTGCGGTGTGCAAAATGGGTGAGAGCGGCAGGTCGAAGGTCTTGTGAAACAGGGTGAGACCGGTGAGCGAGCCGGTCATCAGTCCTGAACCGTGGTAGCCGCGGTGGCGCGAGATGATCTTCTTCTTCTCCGGGCGGCCGATCAGGTTGTTGTAGGCCCAGGTGAGCTTGATGTTGGTTTCGTTGGCGTCTGAGCCGGAGAGCCCGAAGTAGACCTTCGACATGCCGGCCGGCGCACGCTCCTTGATCATGTGGGCGAGCGTGATGGAGGCTTCTGTGCCGTGGCCGACATAGGCGTGGTAGTAGGCAAGCTCGTGAGCCTGCTCGGCGATGGCGTCGGCGATCTCGGTGCGGCCGTAGCCGACGTTGACGCAGTAGAGCCCTGCAAACGCGTCCAGAAAGCGCCGGCCGTCCCGATCCCAAACTTCGGAGCCCTTTCCGCCGGACATGATGCGGCTGGGCGTGTCCCCGCGCGCGAACGAGCCCAGCGGTGTGGATGGATGGAACATCGCGTCGCGATCCCACGCGGCGAGGCGGTCGTTGGTGAGGCGGTCAGGGGCGAGATCCATCGGTTGTCTCCAGGGGCGGCGTGGGTTGGTTGCGATTAACTTAGGAGCGGCTCGGTCCGCGTCGCGACGAGCGTCAAGTGATGCGTTGGCGAGGCCATCAGACGGCAACGCGGGAGCCAACGCCGGCAGCGCGGGCGGCGGCGAGGGCGAGCGCGGCAATCGCGGTGTCCTGCGCGCCTGTTCCGGTGAGATCGGCGATGGTGATGTCGTGAGCGTCGGTGCGCCCCGCGTGCTGCCCGGCGATGATCGGGCCGAGTTCGGCAATGCTAACGGGGCGGCTGCCCGCGGCGGTGGCGGCGGCGAGTTCGCCCATCAGCTCGCACTGGGCGAGGCGGTCGGCGACGTAGAGCGATGCGCCGGCCAGCACGGTGGGTTCGAGCTCCGCCTTGCCGGGTTGGTCGGACCCCATGGCTGTGATGTGAAGGCCTGCCCGCAGTGCGCTTGCCGGGAGGATTGGCTGAGTGGCGGGTGTTGTGGTGACCACCATGTCGGCCTCGGCGATGGCTTCGGACGGCGATGACGCGACAATGGTCGGGAGGCCGGCGGCGGTGATGTCGGCGGCAGCCGCTTCGGCCTTTTGCGGATCGCGCGCCCACAGGACCGCGCGGTCGAGCGGGCGCACAAGCGCCGCTGCGCGCGCTTGCAGCCGGGCCTGGACGCCGCCGCCCAGGATGGCGCGCACCTTCGCGTCGTGGCGGGCGAGATGGTTCGCGGCGACTGCGCCGGCGGCGGCCGTGCGCACGTCAGTGAGGTAGCCGTTGTCGAGGAGGACAGCCTCCACGAGGCCGGTGTCGGCTGACAGCGCGATCATCAGGCCGTTGAGGCTCGGCAGACCTTGGGCCGGGTTGTTGAAGAAGCCGGGGCTCACTTTGACGGCGAAGATGTCTTCACCGGGCACCCAGGCGGTTTTGATGTCCATATCGCCGGCAACGGCGGGAAGATGCATCGATAGAACCGGCGGCATCACCACCTCCCCCGTCGCAAGCGCCGCGAAGGCGAGCTCCACGGCGCCAATCGCAGCGAGGTCGAGGGGGACGAGGCGGCGCAGCTCCGCCTCGGTCAGGAGGAGCACGTCACGCGTCATCGGGGGGCTCCACGGTGATGTCGCCGAGA
>CAKZYH010000145.1 GCA_937884725.1 uncultured Paracoccaceae bacterium | reverse complement strand
CGCCTGCCTTTCCGCCCCTTTCGTGCCGACCGCTCCGGGCGCACTCCCAACCGCGCATCTGCGGGATCGGCAGCCCGGGACGTGGATCTTTCAGGCACGCTCGCGCTCAAATCATCATCACCAGTGAGCGCGTCTTCCAACTCGTCTAGGACATCCTCGCTGAGTTCAGGCTCGGGCTCAGCTGTGCGAGAGGCGCGCAACGGAGCCGCATTATCGCCCGCCGGATCATCCATGGGCTCAAGGGCGGCACTCAAGACAGCGGCAAGGCGGTCTTTGTGCTCGCCGGTTAGGTCGTCGGCAGCGTCCGGCGCCAGCGTGTCTTGCGGAACGCCAGCGGTGCCGGCCGGAAAATCGATGCCGCAGTTGGGACAACGGTAGGCGTTCGCCATCACCGGCTCGCCGCATGCCCTACACCGAAAAAACGCGCGCGAGGCCACTTTGCCGTCTCCCCACTCCTCACCGATCGCCGGGCTCCTGCCAGCTTGGCGCGCCAGCGTCAAACCGGATCGGCGCAATTAGCTGCCACGGCGCCTGTAAAGCCAGTAGCGCCCCAGCCGCGCCGCATCGCTGCGCGGAAGCTCATCAAACCCATCCATGGCAAGCTCTATGCCGCTCGCCACAAACCCGCCAGCCCCGGTTCGCTCAGCGATCAGCGGTGCGAGCCAAGCGGCTTTGGCAAGATCAGCGGTCGCATCGCCAGTCCCCAAATCGCAATGCACCAGCGCAGCCCGCTCGCTGATGCGGTGCCCACACCACGCCAACGTCTCGCGAATCTCGCCGATGATGATGTGCTCACCATCGGGAATGGACGCCGGATGGGCGGTCACGGCGCGGTCGAACACGAAAATCTCGCGGTCCGGTAACACCGCGCGCAGGTGATCAAACGTGCGCCCATTGCCAAGGCCAAGCTCCAACACCGGCCCCGGAACGCCCGGTAACCGGCCGGCAACATCGTCGAGAAACGCCTTCTGCGCGCTCATGCGCGCGATGAAAACCTCAAGCCGCGAGGCCTTGCGCTCCGCTGCGCTCATCAGGAGCTGCGCAGGGCCGACCTCAACCGCTGCGGATCTGGCATCCCATGGACCACCAACTCTGGCCTGTCACCTGCCGTGTAGAGCTTCAGGATTCCGCAGTTGAACACCCGGTCAAAAAACGTCTGGTCGATTTCCACCGTGCGGATGGAATCCAGTTCAACCTCCAGCTGCTCTTTCGCCAAAATCCCGCGGGTCAGCGTCACCCGATCCGTATTGACAATCAGCCGGGTGCACCGGTTTTTGACGTACCAGTAAATGCCCCAGATCAAGCCAACGATGACTGGGATTAAGAGCACCATCAGAATGAACTTGCCGGGCTCATCGGCGAACATCTTCGGATGCTCGTCGTAAACGACCTCGGCAACTGTACCGCCTGAATGCTCTGGGGTGTCTGCCATGTCCGCGTCCCCCTATTTCGTGTCTCGCGCGGTACGCAGAGCTGTGCGCAGGCGCTCAGGGTCCGGCAAGCCGCCCTGCTGAAGATCGGGCTTATCGCCAGCCGTGTAGACCCGCAAGATACCACAGTTGAAGATCCGATCGACGAAGCTTTGATCCACCTTCACGGTCCGAATCGAGCTCATTTCAACCTCGATATTCTGCTTCGACAACACCCCTTTTCGCAACGTAATGCGCTCATCATCGACGGTGACCACGGTCGATTTGTTCATCACATACCAGTAGACAAGCCAAATAACACCGATCACCACGGGGATGAGGAGACAGGCGAGAATGAATCGCCCCGGCTCGTCGGCAAACATGGTGGGCGATTCGCGATACGCCGGGGTCATCGGTCTCTCCAACGCGGTCCAAAGATCTTCGTATCGCTATAACCGGCGAAACCGGCCGCGGCTAGCGTGGTAATGATGTGTCTCGTTAGTGAAACCGTTCGAAACGAACGTTGCGCAGGTCGCCCGGGCTAATCAAACGCTGCGTCGTCACCGTCACCGAGTGGAGCGGCCCCTCAATCTCCCTGCGCCAGAAGTCCAAAAAGCCCTCAAGGACAGGAAACTCGGGAGCCTGATCATAGTCCTGCCACACGTAACTTTGCAGGATCGAGTTGTGGTCGGGCAACCGGTAGAGAATTTCTGCTGTGGTCAGCGAAAAGCCTTGAAGCTGGCGAGAAAGCAACATCGCAAATCCCTCAAGATGACTGGCGAAGAGAGTTTGCCAAAATCGTGCCAGACGGCAAGCTTGATCGGAAATTATACGTTGAATTCGCAAGTATCCACATTAGCAGTCCTCATCGCGGCTGCTAATAACACGTCGCTGGCCCTGGCAAGCACAGATCAAACCGCTGTGAAACTCGCCCTGACAGCGCAGCGTCTGACGCGCAACGCAACCATGCAACCCAATGTTCATAGCCAGCGCACTGCGGCGAGCGCCAAACCCACGCAGCCCGGAGCCTTCTGCGACGGTTCGCTTACCGATGAGGGCCTTGCCATTGGCGCCGGCCCTCGGCACAGATCGCGGTATCACGGTGCTTGGCATGCCAAGCCCATCGCCCGCTCAAAGAGCCGCTTGAGAGACGATGCTTCGATTTGCATTCAATACCGCCGGTTGCGCCAATCACCGGCTGTTCGACGCCCTGGACATCATCGCCGAAACCGGTTTCGACGGCGCGGTCATCACCTTGGACGTCCACCATCTGGACCCGATGGCTGACGACTATGAGGACGCCGCGCAAGCGCTGAAGGAAAAGCTCGATGCGCTCAACCTGGCCGCATGCGTCGACACCAGCTCCCGCTTTCTGCTCGACCCGCGCGAAAAGTACGAGCCCACGTTGCTTCATCCCACGGAGGACGGCCGCGCGCTTCGGCTTAACTTCCTGCGCCGCTGCGCCAAGGTGTGCAAAATCCTGGATGGCGAGGCCGTAACCTTCTGGTCTGGGCGGCCCATGCGGAGCGTTTCGCCCGCAAACGCCGGTGCTTGGCTCCTCGACGGGCTAAAGCAGACCGCTGACATTTGCGCTGAGGAAGGTGTTGTTGCGGCCCTTGAGCCGCTGCCCGGCCACATGGTGGGCTCGCTCGACGACTTCAAAGTCGTGCGCGACGCGGTCAAGCAGATGACGACGTCGCCGATCAAGCTCGCGCTTGGCGCAGGTCACTGCCTCGTCGTCAACGACCGTGAGCCCCACCAGGCGGTAAAGGAGTTCGCCCCAATTCTGGGCAACGTTTCCATCGAAGACATGGCGCGCGGCGAGCACAAACATCTCCCGCTCGGCGAAGGGGACATGGACTTGCCGACCCTCCTCGCTGCGCTGGAAGAGGTCGACTACGCCCTCTTGGTCGATGTGAAGCTTCCCCTCGACAGCCACCGTGCGCCCGAGATGATCGCCGCCGCCTACGACTACGTCCAGGAGCACCTACCAAGCGACTGATCGTCAGATCCGTAGTTGGGGCCAGCCCTTGTGATCTCCGCGGCGGTGTCGTCCAACAACTCGCGGAGTTGTTCGAGGGGCAGCGGGCGGGAATAGAAAAAGCCCTGAACGAATGTGGCGCCAAGCTCGCGAATGGCGTTCACCTGCTGCGGTGTCTCCACCCCTTCAATGATCAGCCGAAGGCCGAGCGACCGGGCCACATCAATCATCCCACGGATCACCGTTTGCTTGGTCTGATCGGCTTCGATCTCGGCAATAAACTGGCGATCAATCTTCACCTCAGAAATCGGCAGCTTGGTGATGTGGACCAGACTCGCATAACCGGTGCCGAAATCGTCGAGCGAGAAATCAATGCCCTCGCTGTTCGCCTCCCGCAGCATCTTGGCAAGCTCACCGTTGGGATCGTCCAGGATCACGTCCTCGGTGATTTCCACTGTGATGGGTCCGCGCGTGGCAGTGTGCTCCGCATTCAGCCGGCCGATTTCCCGCAGAAAGCTCTCGTGGAGCAACTCGCCCGCCGATGCGTTGACCGACAGCGCAATCTTGTGCTCCCGGCCGCTGTTTATAATCGCAAGATCGGCAAGCGCACGTTGCACGATGGCCTGGCCAATTAAACTGCCAAGCTCGGCATCGCTGAGCGCGCTGGAAAACGCGCTGGCCGACCAAACGCCGTCCGGCCGCACCCAACGCGCCAGCGCCTCAACACCCACAATGCGACCGTTGGTGACGTCCACCTGCGGCTGGTAGTAGGGCACGAACGCGCCGTCCTCGAGCGCGCGCCGCGCGTCCATCAGCAACCTGTTGCGCTCCGCCGCAGCGCGACCAAGCGCCGGGCTGTAGAGCGTGAGGATGCCATCGCGACGCGACTTTGAGCGGTAGAGCGCCAAATCGGCCAACGCCGTCAGCTCATCGGCCTCTTTGCCATGGTCCGGCGCTGCAGCGGCGCCGGCGCTGAGCGAGACGTTCAGCGATCGCTCTTGCCAGCCGAGCTTGATCTGAAGCGCGTTGCGCAAACGCGCCAAGACGCCATGCAGCGTCTCCATGGAATCGAGATCTTCCATCAACACGCTGAACTCGTCGCCACCCGTGCGCGCCACCGTATCGTTGGTGCGCACCGCATCGAGCAGCCGCCGACCGACATTCTTCAGAAGCTCGTCACCGGCGGCGTGGCCCATCGTGTCGTTGACTGTCTTGAAGTTGTCGACGTCGACAAGCACCAGGCACAGCACCTTCGATGTCCGCTCCCGCCGCTGCAAGGCCTTCGCCACACGGTCGGCAAACAGCGCCCGGTTTGGCAAGCCGGTCAGTACATCATGGTTGGCGAGCCACCACAGCCGCTCACTGGTCTCGTGCTGCGTCGTGACGTCCTGCACCACGCCGGCAAGGCGGAAGCCGACACCGTCCTCCTCCGATCCTTCCCTGCTTGCGATGAAGCGAAGCATGCGACGCTCTTGGAGCGGCGTCTGATATGCGAGGGTGATGTCACACGGAATGCCGCTGAGCCGCGCTTCTTTCACACCATCCTCAAGCCGCCGACGTCCCTGCTCGGTGACCTGCGATAACACGGTGTCCAACGTCAGCTCTTCGCCGGCGTCGCGCCCCAAGATCCGCCGCGCCTCGCCTGACCAAAATGTATGGCCGTTGTGGCAAGCCATCTCCCAGATGCCGATTTTCGCGGTGCGCTGCACGTGGGCAATCATGGTGACGAACCGCTTCAGATCGCTGCGATAGCGGTCCATCAGCACCTGCTCACCAAGCTGTTTGGCGCAGAGCTGCGCGAACTTTTGCAAGTCCGCCACCCGGACCGGGACATCGCCCGCGAAGACCAAAGCGGCAAGAGTTGCATCGCCAAGCGGCGGCAAGATACGGATCACGCGGTCGAGCGGAGGCGCCGCACCGATACGGGTGCCGGTCACCAGCGTCTGTTCACCAGACCCCAAGTCGATCCGCGTCGGCGGCACAGCCAGCGCTTCGTGAATGGCACTCTCAGTCAGCGTGCGCGCACTGTCGCTTCGGCCGAGCACGGTGGGCCCGGACCCACCCTCCTCCGCGACAAACACGACAGCATGGGCGCCAAGGAGCGTCTCTCCCAGCGTCCCCAATTCTTGATAAAGATGGGCCGGTGCCTGTGGCATCGTCGACCGGCTCAGCAAACGTTCCATGGCTCCCCCGCCAATTCGAACGCAGTCTGACCGATCAACCCGGTCCGTAGCTTGTGGGACAATCACAGGCGCGCACGACCGCGCATCATTGACGCTGACCGGCTCTAGCCCAGTGAGCGCCGGGTTCGCAGCGGGTCAGACGTCACCGCCTGCCGCTGAAAATACTGAAGGTGCCCTAACGCTCCTGCGAACCGCTGGTGGGTCGGCTTACGCTCCAAATAGTCCGCAAGGCGCAACAGGTTCACGGGCTGGCGCGAAATCAGATCTTTGATCGCATGAACCGCGTGGTCGAGGCTGTAGTTGTCGATGATCTGGCAGGCCGCCTGCGTCGGCGTCAGCACGTAAAAATCTTGTTCGCGCTTGGGCGTGTAGCGGCTGATATCAAACGGCGACGCACCAAGCGCGTGAGACTTTGGCATCAGGAAGCGCACATCCGCCGCCCGGTTCTCGAAGGTTGTCCCCGATACCTGCTTAAAGCCCAGGGGACGCAGTTTTTCCGACACATGTCGGCGCATCGTCGGCGACAGCATGTCCACGTCCGACCGGTCGTAGCGAAGGTCGTCAAAGACTGACAAAAGGTTGAGCCGACTATCAGCCACGAAGAGATAAACGCCGAGCTGAGCGGTGCGGATATCAAAGGTTTGCGGTGCGACGTCCTCTGACCCGCCCCACGTGATGGCTCGACCGAACATGTTGAGATCGTCTTCCCTGTGCTTCGTGCCTGGTGTTTCGGCTGATTGACGGGGCTGAGCCGCGATCCCGCCAACACATCACGACCTTCTACCGCTGTGCCCGGTAAAGTGCGCCGCTGCCTAAGCAGCGGTCCGCAAATCCTCGCGCTCTGCCTCTTGCTGCTCAGCCTCGCTGGCCAACGCTTTAGCCCTGTCGTTGGCCATCATGCGCCTGTGCCGCCTCAGCTCCCAAATCCCCCAAGCGACCGGAAGGCCAAGCCAAATGACCGCCTTCCCGGCAATGAACCAACTTGGGATTTCCATCATCGCACTCCTTAGAGAAGTGATAATGAGGGCGCGTGCCAGTCACGGATAGCCCGTGGGGCATTGCGCCTCATTGAGCCTCTGCGGGTAAGGTCAGCGTTACCGTCGCCTCATCGACAACCTGCCCGCTGCGCACGATCTGGTAGCGCAGCCGATAGATGCCGGGGGCGGCTCCATCAGCCAGCCGGCGACCGGCAAAGCGCATGGCCTGCGCCTGAAAGCGCGGCTGTTCGGTCCGGTCCGTCACAGAAAGCGATGGGCCGTCCAGCGTCAGAACGTGCTCGTCCCCCGCCTCAACGGCCATCGCCAAGCCGTACCCGACCATCGCGTCTGCGCCAGGTCTCGGCGCTGCGACCGTCCCATCCTGGATGGCCTCAATGGCCACAGGTCCGGCGGCAAACCCCGCGGCAAGAATATGTGTGTCGCCAGCATCTTCGGCCGCCGCCACCACAGCATCCTGCCAGACGGGCGTTCCCGCCGCCCCACACTGCGCCTCACCCGGCCGATACCCAGTGAACGGGTCAATGGTCTCACCATCGCGCATCACCCGGACATGGACGTGGCGAAACTCGGTCATACCGCTCAACCCCACCGTGCCGATGATGTCTCCCGCCTCAACCTCGTCGCCGGGTCGCACTGGGATCGATCCCTCTGCCAAGTGACAAGACAGGGTTTCCCAGCCGCCGCCGTGGTCGATCACCACCCCGTTGCCGCACTCCCGCCCGGCTTGAGCAGCCGATGGCCCGGACAAGGTCCGCTCCGCCGCGCCATCGCGCACTCTGAGGACACGCCCCGCACTCATGGCGATCACCGGCACCTTCGCGCCGGGAAGCACCCGAAAGTCTGTGCCGTTGTGCCCGTCATAGCCGAGCGGTCTGCAGCGGAAATCGGCAAAACCATCGCCGGGATCGGTATCGACATAGTTCTGGATGAAGCAGGTCTCGCCGAGCGTGCAATCGAGCGGCAACGCGAAGGATGGCGCTTGGGCGGCAGCCGGCACCCCAAACAGCGCTACAGCGGCCAAACACAGGGCGGCACCCCCACAGTGCGTGGGGTGCCTGCCCCGCCGGGTCACGCCGCAGCCAACTCAGCGAGCACGGCATCGGCCCGCGGCACGGGTGCGACCGCACCATAATCGCGCACCGAAATGGCAGCCGCGCAATTGGCATAGCCAAGTGCCTGGCGGGGATCGCCCGTCTCAAGCCAGCGGGCAATGAACGCGCCGTCAAAGCAATCACCGGCGCCGGACGCATCCACCAGCGTCGTCGGGCGCGGTGGCACCCGATGAATGCCATCCTTTGTGGCCACTAGCGCCCCCTCAGCACCCAGCGTCAGCGCAACGATCTTGGCGCCGAGGTCGAGATAGAACTGCGCCACATCCTCAGGGCTGTCGCGGCCCGACAGCTGACGCGCGTCATCGAGCCCCGGCAGCGCCAGATCGCACAGCGCCATTGCCGCATGAATCACCGCGCGGGCCCGCTCAATGGGCCAGAGGTTGAGCCGCAGGTTGGGGTCGAACGACACTGGAACGCCCGCATCGCGAGCCGTTGCGATGGCGGCAAACACGCTATCGGCGGCGCTATCGGAAATGGCTAGGCTGATCCCGCTGGCGTGCAGCAGCGCCGCGCCGCGGATGGCCTCGTGCGGGACTTGGCCGGGGCGCATCAAGCTCGCCGCCGACCCCGCACGGCGGTAGGAGAAATGGTGGCCTGCCTCGTCGTGGTGCACGAAATAAATGCCCGTGGGCGTCGCCGGATCGCGCACCACGTGGCTGACATCAACACCCTCCGCCTGCCACAGCGCAAACAGGCTGTCGGCAAAGGCGTCACTGCCGAGCCGCGCGATCATGCCGGATGGGGTGCCCTGCCGCGCTACTGCAACGGCGACGTTAGACGTGTCGCCGCCACACCCTTGCAGCCAGCGGCCATCGCTTTGTTGGTTAAACTCTATGAGCGGTTCGCCAAGGCACAGAACCGGCTTCATGCGGCCCGCGCTGCCTTAGCGGCATCCACGAAGCGCTTCGCGTCTGCGGCCACATCGGCCAGCGATTTGCCCGGCTTATAGAGCGCCGAACCAATGCCGACCCCGTCAGCGCCGCCCGCCATCCATTCGCCAATATTGCCCGCATCAACACCGCCCGTGACGCACAGGATCGTCCCCTTGGGCAACACGGCGCGCATTGCTTTCACCACCAACGGGCTCATGCCATCGCCGGGAAAAAGCTTTAGCGCATCGGCTCCGGCATCAAGCGCGCGAAATGCTTCGCTCGGCGTAAACACGCCCGGCACCGAAATCAGGCCAAGCCGCTTGGTGGCCCGCACCACCTCTTCGTTGAGGTTGGGCGACACAATGATGGTCCCACCCGCATCGGCCACCCGCGCCACGTCTTCGGGCTGAAGCACAGTTCCCGCACCGACAATGGATGAGCCACCAAACTGGTCGGCTTGGATGCGGATCGACTGGAACGGCTCAGGCGAGTTCAGCGGGACTTCCATGATGGGAATGCCGGCGTCGAGGAGCGCCTGTCCGACCCCGTCCGCCTCCGCCGGCGGCATGCCGCGCAGCACCGAGATCAGCGGCATGGCTGCCAGCGCGTCGTCCAAAGTCATGGCTGAATGGTCTCCGTTGGGCGTGCAAACTGTCCCGCGCGCCCTCGCGCGTCAACGCACGCATTATCGGCTCAGATCCACCCCCAGTAACGCGCCGCAAGCGCGAGACCACGGGCCGCGCAGTCGCGGGGCGCGTGCACAACCTCATGTCCCAGCACCGCGAAGGCGCGTTCATAGGCACCCCGGACGACCCCGCTTCCCACAAGGATCGGCCGATCATGCTCGCCGAGCGCGGATGCGATTTCTGCGCCGATCAAACGCCCCGAAAGGCGGCTCGCAGATGCGTCGGGGTTGGATCCCACCAACAACGCCTCGGCGCGGAGCGAGAAAAATTCAGCCATCGCGTCGCCCAGCATGATTGGCGGTGCCGTGACGCCGGCCTCGAACGCGGCCCAGTCGGTGGGCTGGCCCATCATCGCCGACAACACCGTGTGCCCTTTAAGCGCGGCAAACACGTCGCCGGTCATAAAGGTGCGAAACCCGGTGATCCGCCCATCCTCAACGCTCGCCCACTTGGTGTGCGTCCCAGGCAGAACAAACACACCGTCGGCCACGCCGAGCGCGCTCATGGCGCCAACGATCTCGGTTTCCTCCCCGCGCATGACATCGGGGGGCGCAGACTGGTCTCTACCCTGGGCCACGCCGGCCAGGATGTGGACATCTGCCCCCTCGAATGGCGCCGCGACAGCGTGATCGGCGATGGCGGCAAAACTTGCCGGGCAGTCCGCGTAAGGCGCCTCCACCCACCCCTGCCGAGAGCCCACCATGCCGCTCATGACGACCGGCAATCCCGTCACGTCAAGCTGTTCAAGCGCGCGCGTCAGCGCCCCTGAAAAGCCGTCAGGACGGGCCGCCATCAGCCCTTCGCCAGTCTCCACTGTGCCGACGACAGCGCCATTCTCGTCCATCGCGTGGGCCCGTAAGCGCGTCGTGCCCCAGTCGACGCCGACGAAAGCGGCCATCAGTGGGAGTGGCGCGGGATGAACGTTCGCGCAATCTTCTTGTATTTAACCGCTGGCTTCAAAACCATGCCATGGTGGAGCTGATCGACCACGCCGCGTTGCAACTCCTGCCACGGCGTCTGGCTTTCCGGCGCCTTAAAGCCACCATCTTCCTCAAGCTCCGCCCGGCGAACGGCGAGTTCTTCATCGCTGATCAGAATGTCGGCGCGACCATTCTTAAGGTCAAACCGCACCCGGTCGTTCATACGCAGGAGTGCTAGGCCACCGCCAGCGGCAGCCTCAGGTGAGGCATTAAGGATGGAGGGCGAACCGGACGTGCCGGACTGACGGCCATCACCCACGCAGGGAAGCTCCTTCACGCCAGCTTTAAGGAGGTAGTCGGGCGCACGCATGTTCACAACTTCCGCCGCACCCGGATACCCGATGGGACCGGCGCCGCGAATGAACAAAACGCAGTTGGCGTCGATCGCGAGCGACGGATCGTCGATCAACTCGTGATAGTGCTCAGGCCCGTCGAACACGATAGCGCGGCCCTCAAAGGCGTCCGGATCGTCGGGGTTGGAGAGGTACCGCGCGCGAAACTCCTCGGAAATCACCGAGAGCTTCATCACCGCTGCATCAAACAGATTGCCGCGCATCACTTTAAAGCCAGCAGACGCTTTAAGCGCCGTATCGAACGTGCGGATCACGTCACCATCCAAAATCTCCGCCCCGGCCACGTTCTCTCCAACGGTGCGACCGGTCACGGTGAGAGCGTCGGTGTGAATGAGATCGTGCCGCATCAGTTCGGCCGTCACCGCCGGGACACCGCCCGCGTGGTGATAGTCCTCGCCCAAATAATCGCCCGCCGGCTGCAGGTTGACGAGCAGCGGCACATCGAGCCCGACCGCTTCCCAATCGTCGACGCTCAAGTCGACGCCGATGTGCGCGGCGATCGCATTGATGTGGATCGGCGCGTTCGACGATCCGCCGATGGCCGAGTTGATCCGGATGCAGTTCTCAAACGCTTTGCGCGTCATGATGTCGGACGGCTTCAGGTCCTCGCGGACCATGTCCACAATGCGAAGCCCCGTGTGATAGGCCGCCTGCGCCCGTTCCTTGTGGGGCGCGGGGATCGCCGCGGAGCCGGGGAGCGACATGCCAAGCGCTTCAGCCAGCGAGTTCATGGTCGTCGCCGTACCCATGGTGTTGCAGTAGCCGGGCGATGGGCTCGCGGACGCCACAAGGTTGATAAAGCCCTTGTAATCGATTTCGCCGGCAGCCATCAGCCGCCGCGCTTCCCAAACGATGGTGCCTGCACCAGTGCGCTTGCCCCGGTACCAGCCGTTCAGCATCGGCCCGCCCGACAGGCAGATCGCCGGAAGGTCCACCGTCGCGGCCGCCATCAGGCAGGCGGGCATCGTCTTATCGCAACCAATGGTGAGCACCACACCGTCGAGCGGATAGCCGTGCAGCACCTCGACCAGCGACAGGTAAGCAAGGTTGCGGTCCACCGCGGCCGTCGGGCGCTTGCCGGTCTCTTGGATCGGATGAATGGGGAATTCCAGTGCAATGCCGCCCGCCTCGCGGATGCCCTCGCGCACGCGCTTGGCGAGCTCCACCAGCGGCCTATTGCAGGGCGACAGGTCCGAACCCGTCTGCGCAATGCCGATAACAGGCTTGCCCGACTGGAGTTCTTCTTGGGTCAGGCCAAAGTTGAGATAGCGCTCCAGATAGATCGCTGTTGCCGACGGATCGGACGGGTCGTCGAACCACAACTGGCTGCGCAGCTTCATTTTTGACATTGGCGTTTCCCCTTCCCGTTCCCCTTACTCTTGTTTGGAACCGGAATAAACGCGCCGGGCAAGCGAGCGGCGACGCGGATCGCGTCAGCGCCCTGCAAGCGTCCCATGCGATGCTAGGTCAGTAGGGTCATCGCGTTGAATGACGACGCCCCGAACGATGTTCGTCCAGAAACCGGATCGCAGCGAATGGTGTATAAAGCGCGTGGCGCAGCGCTTGAGGGCGTCGACGGCGAAACCATGATGTTGGACGCCGACGGCTTCGCGAGCGTCGTTGAAAGTCCGACGCTGACCGACGCCTTTGCCACAAGGTCGGCAGGCATCGTGACGGTGCGGCTCACCGATATTCTCGCACTAAAGCGCGCGCACGGCCGCGATGCCGGGAGCGCCGCTGTCGCCGCGACTGCCTCACGACTGCACAGTTGCAGCCGCGGCGGCGACATTTTGGGCCGCACCGCACCCGACACCTTCCGCATGATCATAATGGACCCCTCGCCCACAAACGCACTGCGCGCCGTTGGGGCTCGGGTCAGAGAGTTTATGAGCCAGCCGACACGGTATCGCCAACAGGCACTCTCCGTCCCGTTCGACCTCGTCACCGCCGTGCCCGCAGACACCAACGCCGTGCTGAGCTGGCTGCAAGAGGACAGAGACCGGACCGTGGCTGCGCGTCAGCCGATCATCGCCCCGCGCCCCGCTCAACCCGCCGACACCGTGGCGCATTTGGCGATACGCCCTCGCTTCGCTGCGGAGCGTTCAACCCGCGCGAAGTGAACCGAAGCCGCAGAACACTGAACTGCCCTGGGCCGGCGGTCGGCCCCCGTCGCTTTTAGTCTAGCGTCGAGCGGCGCACCACAACACCCTCGCGCGCCATCACATCGGGCAACAGCGCTATCCCATGCCCCGGCCGCTCTGGGATCGAGAGCTGGCCATCCGCGACGATCGGCAACCCGTCCACCAAATCGTTGTACCAACCGCGGTAGAACGCCCGCACGCTCTCCATAATCAGGCAGTTCGGCGCGTGCATCGCGAGCTGGCTGCCGGAGGCAAATCCCACAGGCCCGGTGCAATCGTGCGGCGCAACCGGAACATGGTA
>CAKZYH010000144.1 GCA_937884725.1 uncultured Paracoccaceae bacterium | reverse complement strand
TGCGTGGGCACCCGCCAGCAGCGCATCGCTGCACCGCTCGCTGTTGGAGGGCCCAGCATAGACTTTCACGCCATCGCTGGGTCGGTGCCAGCGGCGGATCGCCTCTTCCATCATCTCCAGCAGCGCCTCTGCGGGCCGCGGTGTCAGCGGGTTGTCGGCTGGCGCGTAACCGCCGTCGCCAATGTCGTCGTAGCGGCCATCAAACACGCGCAGCGCCAGGCTCACCCGCACCCCACTGCGCTGATAGGCCCGCGCGATGGGGGCGATCCCCGCAAGGCTCGCATTTTGCTCCGGCACGTGATCGACCACGCCTGTCGTCCCCAGCCGGGTCATATCGGCCACCGCCAGCGTGGTGACGGCCTCGATCTCCTCATCCGATCGGCCCACGGTGTCGGCCTGGTTGGTCCACATGAAGGTGGGGTGATCCATCCGGTCGGTGGTGCCGCGCGTGGCGGCCAGCGGCGAGTGGGTGTGCGCGTTGATCAGCCCTGGCGTCACAATCTCGCCGGCGGCATCCAGCACCGTTTCGCCGGGCAGAGGCGCCAGCGGCGCATCGCTGACGGCCGCAATCCGGCCCGCCTCAACCCGCAGCCAGACCGAGGCCAGCTGCCCGGCAGCGTCGATGTGCTGGGCACCATCAATGCGCAAAACACCCGCCGTCATGGGTACAACAGGTTGGGCAGAAACAGGCTGATCGCAGGCACGAACGTGATCACCATCAGCCCAAAGAACAGCACGCCGAGGCTCGGGAGCACCGCCCGCGCCACCGCCAACAGCGGCATCCCGGCAATCTGGCAGGCCACAAACAAATTCAGCCCGACGGGCGGCGTCAACATACCGATCTCCACATTGATCAGTGTGATGACGCCAAAGTGCACCGGATCGATGCCAACGCGCGCGGCCACCGGCTCCAAGAGCGGCGCCAGCACAATCACCGCTGAGGCCCCGTCCAAAAAGCAGCCGGCAACCAGCAGGATGAGGTTGAGGAGAAGCACAACAACGGTCGGCTCCTCGCTCGCCGACAGCAACAGCTGCGCCAGCTGTCGCGGGATGCCGTTGGCCGCCAGCAGCCAAGAGAGCGCCGACGCGCCTGCGGTGATGAGAAGCAGAGTTGCCGAGATGAGCCCGCTGGTAACCAAGATCGCCCGCATTTCGGACCACCCGATCTGTCGGTAGATGAAGACGCCCACCAGCGCCCCATACACACACGCCACGGCAGCCGACTCGGTCGGCGTGAACACGCCGCTATAAATGCCGCCCAGCAAAATGACTGGCAGCATCAACCCGAACACAGCTCGCCGAAATGCGCGCCAAATGGTGCCAAGCCCTGGCGGCGCAGAGAGTGCCATGCCGACCCGCAACGCGTAGCCAAAACAATAAAGTCCCAGCAGACCAGCCAAAAACAGTCCTGGCAGAATGCCGGCGGCAAACAGCTGGCCAATGGAGGTCCCCGTCACCGCGCCGTAGATGATGAGCGTGATCGACGGTGGGATCACCAACCCCAGCGAGCCCGCAGTGGTGACAAGGCCGACGGCAAACGGCTTGGAGTAGCCGGCGGAGATCATGACCGGGATCATGATGGTACCAATGGCTGCAAGTGTCGCTGGCGATGAGCCTGATATCGACGCAAAGAACACGCATGCGAGCACGGCCGCAAACGCGAGCCCGCCCGGAAACCAGCCCACCAGCGCCTCGGCAAGGTCCACCAAGCGCTGTGCCAAGCCGCCGACGCGCATCAACTCCGCCGCCAAAATAAACAGTGGGATTGAAAGCAGCGTGAAGTTATCGATCCCGGCAAACATGCGCTGGGCAACAACGCTGATCGGGATCGTGGTGGCCGTCGACAAGATGGTGAACGCTGTCAGCGCGAGCGCTGCGAAAATGGGCATCCCCACAAACAGCGCCACAAACAGCACAGCCAAAATGTTGAGGCTCATGTGCCGCCCGTCCAGGACAATTCGCTGGGCGCATCGGGCGGTGCGCTGGGCGGCAAAAAGGTCCGCGCAAACGCCTCCGTCAGCCGCGCAAAGAACATCACAGCCCCGATGGGGAGGCACAGATACACAATCCACATGGGTGTGCGCATGGCCGAGGAGACCTGCCCAAAGCCTTTCACGGTGGTTACGTGTTCAAGGCCAGCCACCAGCAGGAAAAGCGCAAACACCATGGCGCCCACATGCCCGGCGCGCATCGCGTAGATCGCAAACCGGCCCGGCAGAACCGACACCATCAGCCCCATGGAGATGTGGGCGCCTCGGGCGACACCCATGCCGGCGCCCAGAAAGCTCATCCACACAATTACATAGCGGACGAGCTCTTCAGCCCATGACAGCGATTCGTTGAACACATAACGCAGCACGACCTGCACGGTGATCACACTCACCACCGTCGTCATGGCGAGCACCATCATGAGCGCCTCAACCGGCGCCAGCACCCGGTCAAAGCCATCAAGAATTGAGCGCATCATCGAAGCAAAGCGGCGGCGTGCTGGCGCGCTACCAGAACGCCGCCGCCAGGATGTCCGTCGATCAGTTCATGGCTGCTTCGGCGGCCGCGTAGGTGCGGTCCAGCAGCTCTTGCCCGATCTCACCGGCGTAGTTCTCGTGCACCGCCTTGGAGGCCTCCACGAACGCGGCAATCTGCTCGTTATTCAGCTCGACCACGGCCAAACCGGCCTCTTCCATCTTGGTCTTCAACTCGAAATCAAGGTTGGCATTCAACTCACGCTGATAATCGCGCGCCTCTTCAATGGCCTCCTGCACAGCAGCCTGAAGCTCTTCAGGCATCGCGTCCCACTTGGCTTTATTCACAATAAACGCATAGCCAAGATACGCGTGGTTGGAGACGGTGAGATGCTCTTGAACTTCGTAGAACTTCATCTTGTCGATGGAGACAAATGAGTTCTCCTGCGCCTCAGCCACACCTTGCTGCAGCGCGTTGTAGACTTCGGCAAACGCGATGGGGATCGGGTTAGCACCCCAGGTCTCATACTGTTGGACAATCAGCGGGCTCGACATGGTGCGCATCTTGATGCCGGCCAGATCCGCCGGAGTTGCGATGGGCCGCACGTTGTTGGTGATTTGCTTAAACCCGCTCTCCCAATAGCCTGCGCCGTAAAGCCCCTGGCCGCTCAGCGTCGACAACAGCTCATCGCCAATGGGCCCATCCAAAATGGAGTACGCCGCGGCGGGCGTTGGGAAAATATAAGGCAGATCGAACAGCTGCATGCGCGGCTCGAACTGGCCAAGCTTCGCGGTCGGCGGGATCCCCATATCTACCGCACCGATCTGGATTTGCTCAATGATCTCGGTGTCATTCCCCAGCTCACCGGCAGGGAAAATTTCCACCGCCACCGCGCCGCCGGTCTTTTCATCCACTAGCTCGGCCAGTCGCTCGGCCGCCATGTGCGCCGGCGTGTCGGTGGTGAGGATGTGCGCAAATTTAAAAGTGAAGTCCTGGGCGTTGGCACTTACGGTGCCAATCAGCAAAATCGCTGCGGCTGCGCATGTCTTTATCGTCATGGTCCGTCCCCCGATTGTACACAAAGTGCACACGGTGCAACGCCCGTGCCATGCACAACGTCTGAAAAAAGATGCCCACGACCTGCCAAAGCCTCAGCTGGCATAAGAATTGGAGCCTGATGCCCATGGATACGCAGACACCATCGCGCACCGCTGGGGCCATCGGCGCCGCCCTCCCCAACCAGCGCTGGACCCGGCTGCTCCGCGGCCGCGGCCGGTTCGTCTCCAGCCACATGGCGCCACACTGCCTGCACGCTGTCATCGTCCGCGCCGAGGAGGCCAGCGGCACGCTGGACGCCATCGACACCGCCACAGCGGCCACGATGCCGGGCGTCATCGCCATCTTCTGCGCCGCCGATTTTGACGACATCTGCGAATCCTGGCGCGCCACCCACGCGTTTTTCGCCGACGCAAAGGTGCCAGCCGAGTTCGTCCTCGCCCGCAGCCGCGTTCATTATGTGGGCGAGCCGCTCGCCATCGTCGTCGCCGAAACTGAACCCCAAGCGCTCGCCGCGGTAGAGCATGTGTCGGTGACGCTCACACCAGCCCAAGCGCTCACCACCCCCACGGCCGCCCTCGCGCCCGATGCCGCGCCCATCCACGACGCGTTCGCGGGTGAGGACCACCCCAACCGTCACCTGCGCCTACAAAGCGGCGAACGGGGCGCTGGCAGTATCGAGCACCACGTCTCGCTCACCCTTGCCCGGGTCGCGCCGCAGCCGATGGAGACCCGCGCCGTTCTCGCCGACTACGACCCGGTTGAGCGCCGCCTGACAGTGCATCAATCCCACCAGCACCCCCACCAGATGCAGGACGTCTACGCCCGCCTGCTCGGCCTGCCGGAGCACCAGGTGCGCGTGGTGTGCAACGATGTGGGCGGCGCCTTCGGCATGAAGCAGCAGCTCCACACTGACGAGCTGGCGGCCGTGTGCGCCGCCGTCCGCCTCGGCCGCAGCGTATTTTTCCGCGCCAGCCGCAGCGAGAGCCTGCTTGCCGACGCACAGGCCCGCGACCACCGCATGGACGGCACCATTGCGCTGGACGAGGCCACAGGGCGCATCACCGGCATGACGGTGCATGATGTTTGCGGCGTCGGCGCGTTTGGCCAGTATCCCCGCACCAGCTTTGGGGAAGCCGGGATGGCGCACCGCCTGTTTGGCGCGCCCTATGCGCTGGATTGGTTGCGCGTCGATACCGAACTCGCCTTCCAAAACCGCGCCCCACTTGGCCACTATCGCGGCGTCGGCCATCCGGTGGCCTGCCTCCTCACAGAAGCGCTGATGGACAAAGCAGCCCACGCGCTCGGCGAAGACCCCATTGCGCTGCGCAAACGCCACCTCATAGACACGTCAGAAGGCCCGTTGACGACGCTGGGCGGCATCGGCGTGGAGCGCTTCCGCATGGCCGAATGCCTCGACGCCCTTTCCGATCGCCTCAGCCAGCAAGCCGCACCGCCCGATGACGGCCGACTGTGGGGCACAGGCGTCGCCTGCCTGTTGGAAATGATCGCCAACGGCTCCCGCTACTATGGCGAGGGCGGTGTCCGCATCGCCGCCACCGAGACCGCTGTGCTGCGCCTTGAGCCATCCGGCGTCCTGCGCCTTGCCGCCGGCCACACCGACCAGGGCCAGGGCGCCGATCAAACCATGGCGCAGATCGTGGCCGACCAGCTCGCCGTTCCGACCACCGATGTTGCCGTCGTCTCCGGCGATAGCGCGGCCTGCCCCTACGGCGGCGGCGCCTTCGGCTCCCGCGGCACCGTGGTTGCCGGCACCGCCGTGTACGGCGCCGCCAGTGAAATGCGCCGCCGCCTAATCGCCATTGCCGCGCTGCTCCACCAGACCGACCCGGCCGACCTCACACTCGATGATGGCGCTATACGCAAGATCGACGGCAGCCCGCTCATGACGGTGAACGAGGTGGCGCAGATCGCCCATTTCAAACCGCATCTGCTGCCCGCCGAGCACCAGTCTGCGCTCACTGTGGTGCACCGCCATGTGCCGCCGCCCGACGCCATGGTCGCCGCCGCCGCCTTCGCCGCCGTGGTCGCCATCGACCCGGACACCGGCGTGGTGGAGGTCGACCGCGTCATCGTCGCCCACGATTGCGGCACCGTCATCAACCCCGCGGCTGTGCAGGCCCAACTCACCGGCGCCGTCGCCCAGGGGTTTGGACAAGCGGTGCTGGAGGCGGTCCGCGTCGACGAAGACGGCCAACCGCTCACCGGCTCGTTCATGGACTACGCCATGCCGCGGGCCGACAATGCGCCTGTGGTGGAGGTCCTCCACCTGCCTCCTGTCCCAGGCGAGGGATTTTCGCCCCGCGGCGTCGGCGAAACCGGCACATCAGGCGCCCCCGCAGCCATACTCAACGCCATCAACCACGCGCTTGCTCCGAAGGGCGCCGCCATCGCTGAGCTCCCCGCCACCCCTCAGCTCATCTGGAAAAGCCTTCAAGAAAGTGCGGGCACGCCCTCACCTTATTGATGCGGATGTCTAGAGCACTTTGATCCATCCCGGGATCACCCGATGGCCCAGCGCACCCTCGTTCCCCATGCTCAACCCTCCAATGACGGGTCGCCTAACATCCTAGAAGACGCGGCAAGACGAGCGTGACCCCTGGAACGTACCTGATGAGAAGTTACGTCCCGATCAGAACGGCAAGAAATGACAACGGCGGCCGCACAACCGCCTCGATCGGGAGTTTGCTGAGACCGCACGCGACGAACAGGCAAACGCCGACCGGCCGTGCAAACAGCGAGATGGCAACATTTGCCGCAACGAAGATGCCGATGTGTCTAGCCCCCTTGGGCTGGGCCACTTTCCTGCCGTTTCCCTAATCGCGTTTCGGGCACTGGCGGTCGCATGTTGAGGCTCTGATGGGGGCGGACGCGATTGTATTGGCGGCGCCAGACATCAATGATGATCTGGGCCTGTCGGGTTGATGCGAACCATTCGGCGTTGAACACCTTCCGGCGCAGCGTGCCTTTAGAGCGCTCATTTTTTCCGTTCTCCCGGGTGAGCCAGGGGAGAAACGGATCGGCTCGTCCTCTCGCTGCTGTCATGTTTGATGAGAATCACGAGCCTGTTCCGGACGAGGCCTCCCGCGAGCGAGGGCGGCGGTCGGCTTCGGCCAATAGACGCACCGAGGCGTCCTGCGCCGGACGGGGGCCGTCCTGTACAGTGCTGAGGTTCGAATCATCGCGGGCCGCTGTCACGTCGTCACCGACTTCGGCAAGTCTTTCGGCGAAAGGCGCCAACGTTTCCTCCCGCCATGTCTTGGTCGCCGCTGTTATGGTTTTTTGCTCATATTGGGTCAGCAACTCTGCGTAGCTCATCGCGTCCGTGCCCACCGGCCTCTCGCGATAGGCTGCGGCATAGGCTTCCAGCCCACTTTCAAGCTCAGGCAAGACTGACATTGCGCGTCGCCAGCGGTTCTCCTTAAGATCAAACTCGTTCAAGAGCTTCTCGCCCGCCTCGCGGCCCAATTCAACAAGTGAATCAATGGTCTCTGGTGGCATCTCAAGGTTCATGCCGCCCTCTTTGCTCTCGTCAAGGCGGACTTCCACGGTGCGCTCGGCAAACCCGGGCAGCCCGAGCTGCAGGGTATCTTGCCAATCCTTGGCCGTGTTAAACATGGCAAAGAAAAAGGCGACGACGCCTGGGATCGGAGGGGTGGGCAGATCCGTGCTTTGCAGCGATCGTTGCAAAAGACGGACCCGCTCGTTGCCGTGGCGGTCCGGATCCCACGCGGCGAACGCCATGCCAAATGTGGGCCTGCGTGGCAGCCAGGAGTCGAACAGGTGGACGGGCATGTTTGACGAGATGCCGCCGTCTGAAAACACACAGCGCCGCCACAAACCATCGTCGCCTGCAGCGGTTTTAAGCTGGTAGTCGCGCCGCCAAAGCGGGATGGCTTGGATGAGGCCGGGAAAACTGAGCGAAAGCCGCGCCACCAGAAGCACCGGGAAGTCCTTTCCGATGCGAAGGGGGTAAAGGTCGTCAGGCCCGCCTTCTTCGGTGGCGTCCAATGGCTGCGCGTTTCCGACCAAGTATTTGACGACGCGCGCCGGGAAAAGTGCGTCGAAATCTGCCTTTGAGAAGAAGTGGTGCGCCGACTGTAGCGGCAACTGGAACGGCCGTTGCGAGGTAACGTCGGTGGTCATCGCTGCAATTTCGATACCGACGGCTTCCAATTGCCCAACGGTGAGAGGGTCTGCGGGCATGCCATCGCCGTCAACGTTGCCGGCGACCAGATCAATATTATCGGCAAGCCAGTCGGTTAGCCCTGGGCCTTTGTCGGGATCTTGGGTGATGCCGGGCAGCATGCCAAACCGGTTTGCCGGCAGTTCCTTGAAGATGAGACGGCCCAGAATGATGGCCGCCAGAACGATCGTGATCCCGGGACCGGCAATGAGCCCAGCGACGAGCCAGCCAAAGTCACTCAACCCTATCGCCGCTGCGGCGCCTGCAACGACCACGACGGAGCCAAGATAAAGGGGAACCAGACAAAGCGAGGCCGCCGCCATGATGATCCGGCTTAGCTTTGACGTGCCTTCCTTTGGGGTTGAGACGAAGGCAAGCAGCAGTTCGAACAGGCCTTTGAACGCTGGAGTGGGTTGCATGAGGTTTCTCATGCTGAGGGGCAATTCTCTTCCGATCGCCTCGATTTGCGCGAAGCCACTATCGTCATCGCTGTTCGGCGAGGCTTGCCGCCTCCGCTCAGCCGCTGCCGCCAAGGTTGCGGCGATTGCACCGGCCGAGGAGCCGCCAACACCGCGCAGTCGATAGCGTTTTGCAAGGCCCGTGACAGCAAAGGGATACACCACGCCTGACGTGATCCCGCCCTTCATTATCAAATCACATTCCGGTTTGGTTTGCACTTTCGAATACTCCTGAGATCTATAAATCCGCGCCCAAAATTTTGATTAGCTGTTCGATCAAAGCGACCACAGTTTTGCAACCACAGTAGTTTTACAGCAAGAATGTTGCTGTCCTTGGCCCCGTGGGTGGGTCGAGATTTCCTATAGTTTACGAATGGATTTCGCCATAGAGCAGCGCATCATCAGAGAATTTGTTGATCCAGTTCTTTTTTTGAGCTTTCGTATTCTTGTTCACCCATCCAACCACATTGACTTCGCTGCCATTGAAGTCGGCAAACTTGAGATGATTCGAAGCATAAACGTGATCCAACGCTGATGGTGACCAGTTGTCCTTTCCGTTCCACCAGGTATCTTCGTGGGTCTTGCTCAGCCGCCGCATCCCTGTGATCCTTGCACCCATTCTCTTGTCAACAAAGGACAGCTCTTCGTCACCAGTAATATCTGTGACGTTGTTATAGGGTGCACTCAAACCCATAGTGTTTATGTCGCCGAGCGCAACAAAATTAGATGGTCCACCGGGCGTTGCTCTGTCTATCGTTCGTTTCAGGCTTGCAACATGCGAGAACATGTCATCGCGAAGCCCCCAATCGCGTGGTGCAGGGAAGCTTTTCAGGTGAAGAAAAAGAAAACAGTATGTTTGTCCTGATGCTTCGACCGTCGCCAGCGCACCAGGGCGGAGTGACGGGACCTTCGACTGGAGTTCGTCCTTTTGCGTCACAAAGGCCGAAAATGTATTTCGGATTCCTACAAGTATCTCTGGAACGCCGGGGCTCTCAGTGATGGTGACAATGTAGCCGGGAAGTTTCTGGCGCATCGCATTAAAAACTGCGGCACCTTTGACCTCATAAATGCCGAAAATGTCAGGGTTTTGCGCTGCGATTAAGTCGACAACTCTGTCGACACGGCTTGCTTGGTTATGAAAATTCTCAACATTCCAAGATAGGAAAGAAATGACCTTAGCCATTGGGCATCTCCTACAAATATGACAAGCTACCCTCACTTGGATGGCGTTGTAACCCCGGGGCACGTCGGTACTGTTGTCCCATGACGATTCCAGGGGGTCGCGAATTGCAAAGCCGGGGTAGCCGCAGATGAGACACATTACGGAACCTGCGAAGAAGGTCAGCGTCATCCACGAAACGGACGTGATCGTTGTGGGGTCCGGTCCGGCGGGGCTCGCTGCAGCGCTGGCAGCGGCGCGGGCTGGGGTCGAGGTCGCGCTGGTTGAGCGGTTCGGCTGCTTTGGTGGCAACATTACCGCTGTCGGCGTGGAGGGGTTCGCCTGGTACCGGCACGAAAACACCGTTGAGGCCGGCGGGATCGGGCGCGAGTTTGAGGATCGGGCCAAGGCGATGGGCGCGGCGGTCCCGGAGAGCCAGTCGCTGAGCTACGAACTCGATAGCGAGGGCTTTAAGGTCGTGGCGGACCGCCTGGTGGAGGAGGCCGGCATCCACGCGATGTTGCACCGCCAGTTTGTGGCGCCGGCGATGGATGGCGATCGGATCATCGGCGTCATCACCGAATCAAAGGCCGGGCGCGAGGCGATCCTGGGCAAGGTGGTGATTGATGCGACCGGCGATGCGGACGTGGCGCATCGCGCCGGCGCGCCGACTTATATGACGCCGCGCGAGAAGATGATGGCGGCCTCCGTGATGTTCCACCTGGCCGGGGTCGACAAGAGCGCCTTTATGGCCGGGGTCCAGGCCGATCCGCAGACCTACCGCGATTGGGACGGTGGCGGCGAATGGCAGATCGAGACCTCCGGCAAGGAGGACGAGATGTTCTCTCCATTCATCAAGAAGCCGTTTGAGCGCGCCATCGAGGAAGGGCTGATCCCGCCGCACTTGAACACGATTGCGGGCACGTGGGGGGCCGTCCACGACACGGGCGAACTCACCTACATGAACCTCATCCACATGGACGGCGTGGATGGCACGGACCCTGACAGTCTGACCCACGGCGAGATTGAGGGGCGGCGGCAAGCGATGGTTGCCGTGGAGGCGTTGCGGCGGTTCATGCCGGGCTGTGAAGGCGCACGATTGCGCAATTTCGGGATGACGGTGGGCATCCGGGACACCCGCAAGATCGACGCCGCGTACAACATGACTGAAGCGGATGTGCGCGAACAGGGCCGGTTTGAGGACTCCATCGGCATCTACCCGGAGTTTATTGATGGCTACGGCGTTCTCATCCTGCCGACCACGGGCCGCTACATGCACATCCCCTATCGCTCGATGCTGCCGGGCAAAGTTGACGGCCTGATCGTTGCGGGCCGCTCATCGGGGGGCGACCGGATCGCGCATGCCGCAACGCGCAACATGTCCTGCTGCGCGGCGATGGGGCAGGGGGCTGGCGCGGCGGCGGCGCAGGTGGTGCGGACAAACCGTGACGTGCGCAACGTGGAGATCGGCGCGGTGCAGAAGGAGCTTGGCCGCCAGGGCGTTCGGGTTCACTGACCCGGCTTCATGGGTGGGTGGCGGAGCGGATTGCGTCTTCGACGATGGTGAGGGCTTGGTTGAGGTCGTCTTCGGAGATTGTCAGCGGGGGTGACAGGGTGAGGACGTTGCCCGCGCTCACCTTGAAGGAAAGGCCTTCGGCGAGACACCGGTAAAGGATGTGCTCGGCGCGATCTGGGTCTTGGGAGCGGGTGTCGCGGTCCGACACAATCTCGATGCCGAACATCAGGCCGCGGCCGCGGATGTCCCCCACGATGGGGTTCTCGTGCAGGCTGTGGTTCAGGCGGGCCATGGCGTGCCCCCCTAAGCGGTCGGCCCGTTCGGCGAGGCCTTCGTCCTCGATAATGTCGAGCGTTGTGAGGGCGGCGCGCGCTGTGACGGGGTTTTTCTCATGCGTGTAGTGGCCGATGGCAAAGTCGCCGGCGACATCAAGGTCGGCGCGCGCAAGGACGGCGGCGATTGGCAAAACACCGCCGCCAAGCGCCTTGCCGAGAACGATGATGTCCGGCGTGATCCCGTCGTGATCGTGGGCGAAGAAGCGGCCGGTTTTACCAAGACCGGTGGGGATTTCGTCCATGATGAGGAGCGTGCCCTGGGCGCGGGCGGCCGCCTCGACGGCCTGCCAGTAGTTCGGCGGGGGAACGACGGGGACGGCGCGCATCGGTTCCCCGACGACGGCGGCAATGTCGCCCTCACGCTCCAGGACGAAGCGGGCCATGTGGGCGCAGGCGAGACGGCAGGTCTCGGGGCCGGGGTGACCGTAGGCGCAGTGGTAGCAGTGGAACGGCGCGACGTGCTCCGCGCCGGGAAGGAGCGGGCCGGCGATCTTGCTGCGGAACGTCGCCTCGCCGCCGACGGAGGATGCGCCGAAGCCTGCGCCGTGGAACGAGTCCCAGAAGCTGAGCGTCTTGAAACGCCCCGTGGCAGCGCGCGCGATCTTCAGTGCGACCTCGACCGCATCCGATCCGCCGGTGGTGAAGAGGACTTTGGCGGGCCAGGGCGCGAGTGCGCCGAGCCGCTCCGCTAGCTCAACTGAGACTTCGTTGGTGAAGCGGCGGGGGGAGAAGGGCAGCGCGTCGAGCTGATCTTTGATGGCGGCGATCAGGCGGGGATGGCCGTAGCCGATGTGGTGCACGGAGTTACCGTGGAAATCCATGTAGCGGCGGCCGGCGGTGTCTTCGATCCAAATGCCCTCAGCTTTGGCGATGGTCGACGCGCACGGCGACGACAGGGACTGGTGCAAGAAGGCGTCGGCGTCGCGCTCCAGCAGCGCACGGGTTTGCGCATCGGTTTCCTTCGCAGCCCAGTCCGCCCGGGCCGCACTCGTGTTGGCGTCGCCCTCGGTGTGCTGCAGAGGGGGCATCCCCTGCGGACCACGTTGGTATGACGCGGCGGGCGGATGCCTCACGGCCAGGGCAGCGAGTAGGTTTTGACGTTGGTGAAGAACTTCATGGCTTCGAGCACGCCCTCCTTCACGCCGTTGCCGCTGTCTTTGATGCCGCCGAAGGGGGACATTTCGATGCGGTAGCCGGGCTGCTCCCAGATGTTCACAGTGCCAACGTCGAGACCGTCGATAAAGGCCTGCGCCCGGGGCAGCGAGTTGGTGCAGACGCCGGAGGACAGGCCGAAGGCGGTGCTGTTGGAGATGGCCATGACCTCAGCGTCGTTGTCGGGCACACGGACGATGGGGACGATGGGGCCGAAGGTCTCCTCCATCACAAGCTCGCTGCCGTGGGGGACATGGTCGACCACGATGGGCGGCAAGAGCGCGCCCTTGCGGCCAGGATCGTAGAGCACCTTGGCGCCTTGCTTTTCAGCATCGTAGACGCGGCGTTCGAACGTTTCGGCGGCTTGGGAATGGATGACACAGCCGAGCTGAGTGTCGGGGTCCATGGGATCGCCAAAACGGATCGCCTTCGCCTTTTCCAGGATCAGCGGGACGAGGGCGTCTGCGATGCTCTCCTGGACCAGGATGCGCTTCACCGCGGTGCAGCGCTGACCGGAGTTTCCGGTCGCGCCCGCAACGGCGATGGTAGCGGCCTTGTCGAGGTCAGCGCCCTCAAGGTCGTTGAGGACGATGAGCGGGTCGTTGCCGCCAAGCTCCAGGGCTGCGCGTTTGTAGCCGGCTTTCTCGGCGATCATTTTGCCCACCGGGACGCCGCCGGTGAA
>CAKZYH010000143.1 GCA_937884725.1 uncultured Paracoccaceae bacterium | reverse complement strand
GGCAAAAGGTGCCGGCGAATGATCCGCCCTGGCGGCGCCCCCATCAGCACCGCAGCCCGCGCATAATCCTCTTCCCGCAGCGACAACAGCTTTGATCGCACCGCCCGCGCGAGCCCCGGCCAGTCGAGCAGGCCAAGGATGATCGTGATCCCGAAATAGATCCATATGGGCGACCACGTCACCGGCAGCGCCGCCGACAGCGCCATCCACAGTGGCAGCTCAGGCAGCGAGCGCAAAATCTCAATCAGCCGCATCACCGCAGCATCGACGATCCCGCCCAGATAGCCAGCAATCCCGCCAAACAGCATCCCGAGAAAGATCGAGATCGCGACGCCAACAAGACCCACCGTCAGCGAAATCCGCGCCCCATAGATCAGCCCGGAAAAGACATCCCGCCCCAGCCGGTCCGTTCCAAGCAAGAAAAACGTGCCGTTTTCAGCAGGGCAAACGAGGTGGAAATCGGCGTCAAACAACCCCCAAAACTCGTAAGGGTCACCGGAGCACAAAAAGCGCAGCGGCTGCACGTCATCGCGGTTCTGCTCGTAGACCCATTGCAGCGTCGCAAGGTCCACCGACGCCAGATACCCGTAGACGAATGGGCCAACAAACTCCCCCTCATGGAACAGCTTGATACCCTGCGGCGGTGCGTAAATGTACTCCGCCTGCCGTTCGTTGGGATCATACGGCGCCATCGGCTCAGCGAACGGGACGCACAGGTAAAAGATCAGAAGGACGATTCCGGACCATAGCGCCAACTTGTGCCGCCGGAAGCGCCACCAGATGATCTGCCCCATGGACGCCTGAAAATAGCGCTCTTGCTCGGCCGTCAGCTGCTCCGCCTCAGCCGGATCAAACGGCGCGGCGTCCACATAATGGGTGGGCACGTCAGGCCCCACATCGCTCGACGGCGAGCCTGGGCGCCCGGGCTCGCGCACAGGATCGACGCGCGTTCCCTCATTCATGGCCACGCTCCTGTCCCGCCACCATCACGCCGCCGCCTGCTTGCCAAGCCGAATGCGCGGATCAAGCACCGCCAGCAACAGATCCGACACCAGCATCCCAATCAGCGTCAGCACCGCGACGAACAGAAGAATGAAGCCCGCCAGATACTGATCCTGCGACTGGAGCGCCGCCAGCAAAATCGGCCCCACCGTCGGCAAGTTGAGCACCACCGACACAATCACCGAGCCCGACACCAGCGAGGGAATAAGGTTGCCGATGTCGGCAATGAACGGGTTGAGCGCCATCCGCAGCGGGTATTTTAACACCACCTTGCGCTCTGACAGCCCCTTGGCCCGCGCCGTCGTCACGTACTGCCGATGAAGCTCATCCAAAAGGTTCGCCCGCAGCCGCCGGATCATCGCCGCCGTCCCCGCCGTCCCAATCACCAGCGTCGGCACAATGAGGTGGGAAAGGATCGACAAGAACTTATCCAAGCTCATCGGCTCCCCGATGAACTGCGGCGCCATCAGCCCGCCCACCGAGACCCCGAAATACTCGTTCATCAAGAACAAGAGGATCAGCCCGAGCAAAAAGTTCGGTGTCGCAAGCCCCAGATACCCAACGAACGTGAAGCCATAATCGCCCCAGGAATATTGCCGGGTCGCGGAGTAAATCCCGATCGGAAACGACACGATGTAGACGAACAAGATCGTCGCAAAGTTGAGCACCACCGTCAGAAGCAGCGTGCCCGACACCACCTCGCCGACCGGCTTTTCAAACTCGAACGACCAGCCCCAGTTGCCCTGAATCAGCCCGTCAAAGCCGTTCGGCCCCGGCCAGGCGCCAAGCCACACGGCGTACCGTTCAAAGAACGGTCGATCGAGCGCGAACTCCTGCCGCAAAAACTCCAGTTTCGCCACGGACGCCGCCTCGCCCTGGGCGCGCAGCTGCTCGATCTGGTTGGAGAGATAATCCCCCGGCGGCAGCTCGATGATCAGAAAGATCAGGAACGAGATGATCAATAAGGTGGGCACCATGCCCGCTGTGCGGCGCAGAACATATGGCAGCATGGCGGCCCCTCCCCGTCATCCTCCGGCTTATTGCGCGAAGAAGAACTCGTCCATGCGGTGAAGCCCAAAATGCGCGCCCGGATCCCACCCATACACGGCCTCGTTCGGGACATTCTTCAGCGCATTGCTCACCACGACGGGCTGCACAACGCCCTCCACCGTGCCCAGCGTCAGAACCTCGTCGGCGTGGATCTTCAAAATCGTCTGCCAGGCCGCCGTCCGATCCTCATCGCTGTCCGACGTGATCCAATCCTCAAACGCGTCCATCAGCGCCACCGCCGGCGGCCAATCGGGCGCTGTGCCCGACGCCCCGCCCGACGTATGGTACGCCCCCCACGCCGGCCCGCTGAGGAAAATCTCCGACGTCGGCACCCGCTCATCCGGGCTCATGCTGGCTGAGGGAATGCCGTTGTCGAAGCCCGACCACACCGACAACGCGAGCTCACCCGAAAACGCCCTGTTGCGCAAAACGTCCCGCTGCGAGGGCCGCGGATAAAGGTCGATGCCAATCTCAGCCCAGGTGTCTTTGATGAGCTCCAGCGCATCGATCTCGATGGACTTTTCGCCCGCTGTCTCAGCAATCAGCTCCAGCGGACGCCCATCCGGCAACAAGCGGAACCCATCCGAGTTGCGCTCCGTCAGCCCAATCTCATCGAGCAGCGCGTTCGCCTTATCGACGTTGTACTCGATCGCACCACCGGTATCACGACCCGCAAACGGACTATCCGACAGCACAGTGTTTGCCGACGGCTGCGCCAACCCGAAATACAGAACTCGGTTCAGCAGCGTCCGATCGATCCCCAGCGACAAGGCCTGCCGGAACCGCTTGTCGCGGAACAGCTCGCGCAGCACCGGATCGCTCACCGTGAGGTTGGGATAAAGCGCAATCGCGGACGCATACGCCTGCGGCCAAAGCTTCACGCCATAGTCGCTCTTCTCGGCCCCACGCTTCAACACCGGCAGGTCGCCAAACACCAGACCACGCGCCTGCAAGTCGGCCTCGCCCGCCTGCACCTTGGTGGCAATCAGCGAGCCATCCGCAACGCTCATAATCACGCGATCGACGTACGGAAGCTGCTGCCCCGTCGACGTCACGCGGTGAAAGTACGGATTGCGCACCTGGACAAAGCGCCGCTCCGTCCCGGACTCCGTCGCGACCCACGGCTGCAACGACGGTAGCTCGGGGTTGCGCGCCCCATACATGTCGTCGCGCAGATTGTGCAGCGGCGCCCACGAGCGCACCCGCTGCTCCTCCACCTGCGCCGCAATCTCATCGGCGTCGCCGTACTTGGGATTGAACTGCTTCAGGTAATGCGCCGGCCGATAGATGAACGGCGGCCGCGCTTGCGCCAACGTCGGCAAAAAGCGCGGGTTCGGCTTCTTCCACGTGTATCGCACCGTGGTGTCGTCGATCACCTCAAACTCGGGCAGCTCCCCGTCCACCAAAAGGTACGGCGGCGGCGTCGGCGTCAGCTCAGGGTTAGTGGCTATCTCTTGGAAATAGTAGCGGAAATCCTCCGCGGTGAATGGCGCGCCGTCAGACCATTTGTGACCCTTGCGCAGGTGGAGCGTTACGATCCGCCCGTCGTCCACCGTCACATCGCGCAAAATGTCGGGCTGAAGCTCAAAGTCCTCATCGAACCCAACCAGCCGCGCGTAGCCCCACACATTGATGAGGCGGCGATCCTTAGAGCGCCCGATGATGGTGTCGATGTCACCGCCATGGGTGCCGGCCACCCTGCCCTTCGCTTCAAGATCCACCACCAGCGGCTCAGCCGGCACGCGCTCTTCGATGGGCGGCAGTCCGCTGTGGGTCCGATCCAACGTCGGCGTTTCAGTCAACGTCAGGGCCGCAGCGGGCAGCGGCAAAGCCACCAGCGCGGCAAGAAGCAAGCGGATCATGCGGCGTCCTTCAATTGGGGAGCATCACCAGGGCGGCACACAAAGTGCCCCTCAGAAACTTTGACCATCACCGGCGTTGCGCCCGGCGGCAAGCGGTACGGTTCTGGCCATTCAGACGGCCGAGACACGCGGCCAGCCGACAACTTGTCAAAGTCGAGCGGCCGGTCGAGGTTCGCGTCAGGCACAGCCGCCAACAGCGCTTTGGTGTAGGGGTGTTGCGCGTTGTCGATCACGTCCCGCGTCGGCCCCAGCTCCACCAGACGCCCGCGGCACATCACGGCGATCCGGTCGGCCAGATAGTCGACCACCGCCAGGTTGTGCGACACGAACAGATACGTGAGCCCCAGCTCATCGCGCAGGTCCGCCAGAAGGTTCAGCACCTGCGCCTGCACAGACACATCAAGCGCCGACACCGGCTCATCGCACACCAGAACATCGGGCCGAAGCGCGAGCGCCCGCGCAATTCCAACGCGCTGGCGCTGCCCGCCTGACAGCGAATGCGGATACCGGCGCAAAAACTTCGGATCGAGCCCCACCAGCCCCATCAACTCGCGCACCTTCGCGTCCCGCTCATCCATCGTGCCGATGCCGTGGATGGTCAGCGGCTCGCGAATGATCTCGTTGATCGACATGCGCGGGTTCAGCGAGGAAAACGGGTCCTGAAACACCAGCTGCATGCGCCTGCGGTAGGCAAGCAGCGCTTCACCCTCCAGCGCCGACACATCATGCCATTCGCCGTCCCCGCCGCGAATGCTGATCGTGCCGTCGCTCGGCAAATGCGCACGCAAGATGCTGAGCGCCACCGTGGTCTTGCCGGAACCCGATTCGCCCACCAGCCCGAGGCATTCCCCGCCCATCACGTCGAAGCTGACCTGGTCCACCGCCGTCAGCACGTTGGGCTTACCAAACAGCCCACCCTTCTTCAGGTGAAAGCGTTTGGACAGGTTGTCCACCCGCACCAACGGCTCACCGCGCACCACCTGACACGGCGCCCCAAAGGCCTCAAGCGACGGCTTGATGGGCCGGATCGGCTCCAGCCTCTCGTCCATGTCAAAGGTCGGCACCGCATGAAGCAGCGCCTTGAGATACGGGTGCGAAGGATTGCCGAAAATCGTCTGCGAGGACCCGCGCTCCATAACACGGCCCTGATAAATCACCACCACCTCATCGGCGACATTCGCCACCACGCCAAAGTCGTGGGTGATGAGCAGGATCGACATGCCAAGCTCGCCCTGCACATCGCGCAGAAGCTTCAAAATCTCGGCCTGGATGGTCACATCAAGCGCAGTGGTCGGCTCGTCGGCAATCAGAAGCGCCGGCCGGCACATCATCGCCATCGCGATCATCGCCCGCTGACGCAGTCCACCCGACAGCTCAAACGGATACTGGTCCACCGCCCGCTTCGGATCGGGAAACTGCACGAGCGCCAGCATCTCCTGCGTCGCCGCGCGTGCCTCGTCCTTATCCATCCCGCTATGGAGCCGGCCCGCCTCGCCGATCTGATCGCCAATGGTGTGGAGCGGCGACAGGCTCGTCATCGGCTCCTGAAAGATCATCGCGATGCGATTGCCGCGAATGCGCCGCATTTCCTCGCCATCACGCGGCAACGCAGCCAGATCCATTTGCGCATTATCAGCCGGGTCAGTGAACACAATCTGCCCACCGTCGATGACCGCCGACTTGCCCAGAAGCCCCATCACCGCCTGGCTGATGGTGGACTTGCCCGATCCCGACTCCCCGACGACCGCGACAGTTTTGCCCGCCGCGATATCGAACGAAACGCCATCAACGACGCGGTTCACGCCATCGCCGCGGTACTCCACCACGAGATCACGGACGCTCAAAACGCTCATGGACTAGCCGCCTCAATCATTGCCTCAGTGATGCCACGCTCACCGCCTCACGGCAACGCGAGGTGAACTGCCTGCCCAATCAAATCACAAAGTCCGCGAAAACGGCGCACACAACAGCCCCATCGACATGAAAAAGCCGGACAGCACCCGCTGCCCGGCTTCAAATTCCAGCAATCGGCCCGGCTCACGCCGCACCGCAGTCAGGAGGCATCAAAAGAACGCCTGAATCCCAGTCTGCGCACGGCCCAAAATGAGCGCGTGAACGTCGTGGGTGCCCTCATAGGTATTCACGGTCTCAAGGTTCACCATGTGGCGAATGACATGATATTCCTCGGAAATTCCGTTCCCGCCGTGCATATCGCGCGACTGGCGGGCAATATCGAGCGCCTTGCCGCAGTTATTGCGCTTCACGATCGAAATCATCTCCGGCGCCATCTCGCCATCGTCAAACAACCGCCCGACGCGCAGCGAGCCCTGCAGCCCCAGCGCAATCTCAGTTTGCATGTCGGCAAGCTTCTTTTGCACCAGCTGCGTTCCCGCCAGCGGCTTACCGAACTGCTTACGGTCCAGCGTGTACTGCCGCGCGGCATGCCAGCAGAACTCCGCGGAACCCATCACGCCCCACGAGATGCCGTAACGCGCCCTGTTCAGGCATCCAAACGGCCCCTTCAGCCCCGAGACGTTCGGCAACAGGTTCTCGTCCGGTACGAAAACCTCGTCCATCATGATCATGCCGGTGACGGACGCGCGCAGCGAAATCTTGCCCTCGATCTTCGGCGCATCCAGCCCCTTCATACCCTTCTCAAGCACGAAGCCGCGGATTGCATCGTCGTGCGCCTCGCTTTTTGCCCACACGACAAAAACGTCAGCGAACGGCGAATTGGATATCCAGGTTTTGGATCCAGAAATCAGGTACCCGCCATCGACCTTCTTGGCCCGCGTCTTCATGCCCGCAGGATCAGACCCGGCGTCAGGCTCAGTCAGCCCAAAACAGCCCACGAACTCGCCGGAGGCAAGCTTCGGCAGCCACTTCTTGCGCTGGTTCTCGTCGCCGTAGGCATAGATGGGGTACATCACCAGCGAGGACTGCACGCTCATCATCGAGCGGTAGCCCGAATCCACGCGCTCCACCTCACGCGACACCAGCCCGTAGGACACATAGCCAGCGCCAACGCCGCCATACTCCTCCGGCACCGTCACACCGAGCAGGCCCAATTCGCCCATCTCGTTGAAAATCGCCCGGTCCGTATGCTCGTTGCGCCAAGCCTCCATCACCCGCGGCTGCAGCTTTTCCTGCGCGTAAGCGTGGGCGGTGTCGCGGATCATCCGCTCCTCTTCGGTGAGCTGCCCCTCCAGCACGAACGGATCGTCCCACTGGAACTCAACTTTTTTGGACCGAACGTTCTGTGTCTCTGCCGCGGCGGACATCAGGCTCTCCTCGTGATTTCCTCTGATCTAACATAGATCATGGATCGGACGTTCCAAAGTAAGCTATGTCGCGCCTCCGGGCGTGCGCAGCCGAGCGCATCGTCCTAACTATCAGCGACACGCACTTCACCGCCGGCGCTGCCGGCCAAAACGATCGACTGCGGCCCGCGCTGCCCCGCCGGGCCGACAGGCGGCCAAACGCCTCCGAAAGGGCAGCCATGCGCACCGACACCGGCCAAACCGTCCGCCTCGCCGACTATAAGCCAACGCCCTACGACGCACCGCACGTGCAGTTGATGATTTCGCTCGACCCCAAAGCGACCGTGGTCAAATCCACCACACACTTTGAGCGGCGCGACCCCGCTGTCGGAGGCCCACTCGTCCTCGCCGGCGACGATCTGTCCTTCATGAACGCCGCGCTCAACGGCAAGCCGATCCCCGCTGACGCGATGACGGTGAACAAAGACCAGTTCATCCTCCACGCGCCGCCCGCGACGCCATTCGCCCTCACCATCTCAACGCTCGTCGTGCCGGACGAAAACAGCCAGCTCATGGGCCTCTACCGCTCCAGCGGCAACTACTGCACCCAATGCGAGGCGGAAGGCTATCGCCGCATCACCTACGCCTCCGACCGGCCGGACGTTCTCAGCGTCTACGACGTGTGGGTGCTCGGTACCGACGCAACGCCGCTCATCCTGTCCAACGGCAACCTCACCGCTAC
>CAKZYH010000142.1 GCA_937884725.1 uncultured Paracoccaceae bacterium | reverse complement strand
AAACAGCACCTGGAGCTCGCCCGCGACATCGCGCAAAAGTTCAACTTCGACTACGCGGACCGCCTCACCGTCCTCGGCCACGACGACGGCCTCTTCCCGCTGACCGAGCCCATCATCCAGGGTCCGGCAACGCGCGTGATGAGCCTGCGCGACGGGTCGAAGAAAATGTCGAAGTCCGACGCGTCAGAGTTCAGCCGCATCAACCTCACCGACGATGCCGACACCATCGCGCAAAAGGTGAAAAAGGCCAAAACCGACCCCGAACCGCTGCCCAGCGAGCTTAAGGGCCTGGAGGGACGGGCAGAGGCGGACAACCTGGTCGGCATCTTCGCCGCGCTCTCCGGCACCACGAAGGCCGACGTTTTGGGCGATTTCGGCGGCCAGGGTTTTGCGCAGTTCAAGCCCGCCCTCGCCGAGCTTGCGGTCAGCTCGCTGTCACCCATCGCGGACGAAATGCGCCGCCTTCTCGCCGAGCCCACCGAACTCGACGCCATTTTGGCAGACGGCGCCGAGCGTGCCCGCGCCATCGCCGACCCCATCGTCAACGATGCCAAGCGCGTCGTCGGCTTCGTCGGCGCGTGACGAGCAGCATTTCCATCGTCCTCCTGTCGGCAGCGGCGATCCCGCTGCTGGCTCATGTCGCGAACGACGTCTTTGACGAGCCGGTCGACCAAAACCTCGCGGCCACCTGGGCGAGCGCGCCCCATCACATCGGCGCACTCGCAGTCCACGAGGGCATCGTGATCGGCCAAATCCGCGGCTACCTCCAGCTCAACCCCGATGGTCCCCCGCAGGCGATGGTCGACAACTTGGGCGTCTCCCCGGCGTTCCAGCGGCGGGGCATCGCAACGCGGCTCTGGACAGCATTCACTGCGGAAGCAAAGCGCGCTGGCGCAACCGCGATCTACGTCCTCACCGAACCCGACAACGACGCCGCCACGCACTTTTACGCATCGCTCAACCTACGCCATTCCGAAGCGGTCATGTTCGAGACATCGCTGTAGCCCCTGGCTTTAGCGGCGCCGCACCTTGGATGGCGCGCGCAGCCGCACATAAAGCGCCCCATCACCGCCATGGCTCGGATGCGCCGGCCCCACCTCAGCGATCAAGTCGGCAAGGTCACGCTGCGACAGCCAATGGGGCACCTGACGGCGCAAGATGCCACGCCCCTCGCCGCCAGAGCCTTTGCCCGTAATGACGAGCACCATGCGATAGCGCGCATAAAAGGAGTTCTCCACGAACCGCCGCAGGGCCGCGTGAGCCTCAGCCTGAGTCATACCGTGAAGATCGATCCGGCTATCGATGGTCGCACCACCACGCGCAATCTTCCGCCGCGTTTTGCGATCAAGATCAGTGATCAAACGCTGCTGCGGCTTGGACTGCGGCGCGCGATAAGCTGGGGCGAACGCCTCAGTCGGCGGCAAACGATGCGGCGGCATCGCAAGAGGTTGCGCCTCGGCCGCTGGCTTGGTCTCCCGTTGTGTGGAAGGCGCCAAATCCTCCGCCGGATCATCCCGCTCCAACGGAACCGGTCGCCGCGGCACCACGGTCCGCTTCACGCGATCCCAAAGCGCCTTCTCATGATCGTGCAGCTGTCGCTTGCGCTTCATTGCGGCCAGCCACGGGGCACGAAGCCAACCAGCGTCCCGCGCACGTTCAGCGCACCCGCGATATCACCAGCCGCCCGCCCCGACCCACAAAACAGATCGGCACGACCCGCCCCTACAATCGCACTGCCGCAATCCTCAGCGATCACCGTTTGGGCAAATCGCGTCCCATCCGGCAAATCGAATGCGGCCAACATCGGTGTCCCCAACCCCCACGCGTTGCGGTCGACGGCCACGCTGCGCATCGCCTGAAGCGGCACACCGCCGGCGGCCACGGGACCACCCGCACCGCCCTCACGTTCACGGAAAAAGATGTAAGACGCGTTGGAGGCCAGCACAGACTCAACGATGGCCGGTGTTGTCGCAAGGACGTCCCGGATGGACGCCATCGTCACATCCTTTGGCGCTAATAAACCCATCTCAATCAGAGTTTTACCGATCGCCTTATAAGGATGACCGCTCTTGCCGTGATACCCGATGCGCTGCCGCGACTCGTCCTCAAAGACCAGCGTCGCCGACCCTTGCACATGCGCAAAGAACACGTCGACCGGATCGGCAGCGTAGGCAATCTCCAGCCCCTCGCCGTCCAGCGCCCCAGCCATCACCTCCCCTCGAGACGGCAGGGGAACCACCGAGCCATCACCCAACGCGCGCCCAAATGTTCCATCGCCAGGCAGGTGGCTTTGCGACGCGCACCGCACAAACCCACTCGGCCGACGATGAAATGGCACGGTGAAGGTCGCGTCCCGCTCCCGCCGCGCTTCCACAAGAGGCTCATAATAACCGGTAAAATGCGCATTCCTGAGGACGCGAAGCTCAAAGAACCGCTCCACAAAGGACTGCGGGGCCTCAGTGCTCGCGGCCAATGCATCCCTAAACGGTGCAATCCAGGGCGCCTGTGCCGGACGCGACGCGATGGCGGAGGGAAGATGCCGCTCTATCCCACGCAAAAGGGCCTGCGCTTCAGCAGGCCCCCAGCCTTCTAGAAAGGTGAACGCCGCGCGGTCCAAGTGCGCGCGACCCGCGGTGGCGTTCGCTTACGCGCTCTCCGTCGCAACAAGCACCCAGTTGGGATCGCCCGCATCGACCATGCGCTCGAACGTCCAAACATCGACCACATCGGTCACTTTGTTGGGATCGCCGTCCACCAGCTCGCCCGCCTTGTCGTACGTCGCCGTGATCATCTCGCTCTCGATCCGCACCGTCACGCGAGCGGCATTATCACGCAGCGCCGCATCGGAAATCGCAGTCTTCTCGAGCCCGATCAGCGTCGTCGACATGGTCATGCCGGTTTCTTCACGGTTGGTAATCGCGTCCTCAAAGCCTTCCAACACCTCGGCCGACAGGAGCGGCTGAAGCGTATCGCGGTCACCGTTGGCAAAGGCGGTCACGATCATCTCATAGGCCATGGACGCCCCTTCCAAGAACCGCTTGGGATCAAAGGAGGGGTCAGCCGCCATGATCTGCGACAAGCCGGTGTGAAGCGGCGTGCCTTCTTCCGCGATCCCCTTCAGGCGCTTTTCCATGTCCACCGGCTCAGCCTCTTCCGCAGGGCCGGCCTGCCGGGGCAGTGGGACCACGTTGTCACGGCCGTTATCGGCATTGGCGTTGGCCGAGGGGCGCGCCTGGTAGGGATTGGTCGGCGGGCGTTCGTTCCCGGTGCGTTTGCCCAGCACAGAGCGCAGCCGGAAAAAGATCGCCACCGCGGCCGCCAGGAAAATCAGGTTGAAGATGTCGAAGAACTCACCCATCGACGAAAAGTCCCGCTGCTTACAGTGGCAATCAGGGCGATGCGGCTCCCGCCGCTCACCAGCTCTCTCAACATAAGCCTGCCGGCCGCCAAAAACAGTGGCGGTGCGGCAATGGCAAGGCGGCGCCGGAGCGCCGTGTAAACGCCGCGCACTCGCTTATATCCCAACACG
>CAKZYH010000141.1 GCA_937884725.1 uncultured Paracoccaceae bacterium | reverse complement strand
CGTGTCGGAGCATGGCGCAGTCTGGTAGCGCACTACACTGGGGGTGTAGGGGTCGTAGGTTCGAATCCTGCTGCTCCGACCATTCGCCCGCGCCCCTGATGCCCGGCCATCAGTCTAGACTCAGTCAAGATCAAGACTATACGCTGGCTCTGCGAGGGAGCGCGTCATGGATCAAGTCAACCGAACCATTCCGGATATGGATCGCATCCTGCAAGGCCGCAGAATGCGCCGCGTACGCAAGTTCGAGTGGACCCGCCGCATGTGCCGGGAAACCACGCTCACCCCGGACGACTTCATTTGGCCCATCTTCCTCACCGAGGGCCAAGGCGTCCAAGAGCCGGTGGAATCCATGCCCGGCGTGGTCCGCTACTCGGTGGACGAGGCCGTGGGCGCCGCCCAAATGGCCGCCGACCTCGGCATCCCCGTCATCGCCGTCTTCCCCTACTCCGGCCCAGAAAAGCGGGACGATTGGGGCTCTGAGGCTGACAACCCGGACAACCTCGTCTGCCAAGCCTGCCGCGCCATCTGCAAAGCTGTGCCAGGCATCGGCATCATGACCGACGTTGCCCTCGACCCCTACACCGACCACGGCCACGACGGCCTGTTGTCCGGCGACGACATCCTGAACGACGAGACCATCGCCCGCCTAATTTCCCAGTCGCTGAACCAGGCCCGCGCCGGCAGCCACATCGTCGGCCCGTCCGACATGATGGACGGCCGCATCGGCGCCATCCGCCAAGCGCTGGACGGTGCCGGCCACGACGACGTCATCATCATGGCCTACGCCGCCAAATATGCGAGCGCCTTCTACGGCCCGTTCCGCGATGCCGTCGGCGCCTCAGGGGCCCTCAAGGGCGACAAGCGCACCTACCAGATGAGCCCCGCCAACGGCCTGGAGGCGCTGCGCGAAGTCGAGCTCGACATCAACGAAGGCGCCGACATGGTGATGGTCAAGCCAGGCATCGCCTACCTCGACGTGGTCCACCGCGCCAAAGACGCGTTCGGCATGCCAACCTTTGCCTACCAGGTGTCCGGCGAGTACTCGATGATCGAAGCCGCTGCCGCACAAGGCTGGATCGACGGCGAAAAGGTCATGATGGAATCCCTCCAAGCGTTTAAACGCGCCGGCGCCGACGGCATTTTGACCTACCACGCCGTCCGCGCCGCAACGCGCCTCAACGCCGGCTAACGGCCGGCGCCATAACAAAGGGCGCACGGCTCGCCATCGCTGACCCGTCGCGCCAAAAAAAGCCCAGCGGGGAGCGACGCCGTGATCACGGTTACCGACATTGAGGCCGCAGCAAGCCGCCTTCGCGGTGTGGTCCTGCCCACGCCGTGCCTGCCAGCGCCGCGCCTCTCCGCCCTCACCGGCGCCAACATCTGGGTGAAATACGAAAACCTCCAGGCCGTCGGCTCCTTCAAAGAGCGCGGCGCCGTCAACCGCCTCTTCGCCCTCACGCCCGCCGAGCGCGCCGCCGGCGTCTGCGCCATGTCTGCCGGCAACCACGCCCAGGCCGTCGCCTACCACGCCAACCGCATGGGCATCCGCGCCGTCATCGTCATGCCGGAGCGCACCCCATCCGTAAAAGTCGCCGCCACCGAAGCCCATGGCGCCCAGGTGGTCCTCGCCGGCGAAACGCTTTTGGAATCGGCCGCGGAGTGCGAAACCCTCGCCGCCCGGGACGGGCTCGTACTCATTCACCCCTACGACGACCCGCTTGTCATGGCGGGCCAAGGCACCATTGGCCTCGAAATGCTGGCCGACGCGCCAGACCTCGACACCATCGTCGTGCCCATCGGCGGCGGCGGCCTGATCTCCGGCATCGCCATCGCCTGCCACGCCGCCAATCCCAACATCGACATCATCGGCGTCGAAGCCGCCCTCTTCCCGTCAGCCCACGCCGCCATCCACGGCACCGGGGCGGCATGCGGCGGCAGCACGCTCGCCGAGGGCATTGCGGTCAAATGCGTCGGCAGCCACACGCTTCCCGTCATCGCCGAGCATGTGTCCCACATCGCGCTCGTCGGCGAGCCATCGCTGGAGCGCGCCGTCAACGCTTTCATCACGCTGCAAAAAACCATGGCCGAAGGCGCTGGCGCCGCGGGCCTTGCCGCCGTGCTCGACGACCCAGACCGCTTCGCCGGCCGCAACGTCGGGCTCGTCCTGTGTGGCGGCAACATCGACCCGCGCCTCCTCGCCTCCATCATGGTCCGCGAGCTCGCGCGCGAACGGCGCATCGTCACCCTCGCCGCCCGCTACGTCGATGAGCCGGGCCTTCTGTCAAAGCTCACCGCCGCCATCGCCAGCGAGGGCGGCAACATCTTGGAGGTGGTCCACAACCGCCTCTCGCTGAATCATCTCGCCCGCGAAACCGGCATCCGCCTCACCATCGAGACCCGAGACGACGCGCACACCGAGCGCGTCATGGACGCCGTCCGCCGGACCGGCCTCGACGCCACGCTCACCGAACAGGTCGACGGCCGCTTCTAAGTCCGACGCTCCCCCGGCTTGCTCCAAACCCCTCTCGCCCCTAGCCTTTCCTTATCGAGAGCGCGCAAGCGCCGCACAGGTCGTCGCAGGGGAGTGCACAACCATCTTGCACCTCATTCTCGGACCTGACGCTGCCATGGTAGCGGTCTTCACCATTATCCTAGGCTCGACAGTGCTTTACGCCACCGAGCAATACTCCATCGAGGCCATCAGCCTCGCGGTCATTGCCCTCTACGTGCTTCTGTTCGTGGTCCTCGGCGTCACCCCGGCTCAAGGCCCGCTCAGCATCGCCGACATCGTCCAGGGCTTTGCCAACCCCGGCCTCATCACAGTTCTCGCCCTCTTGGTCGTCGGCCAAGGCCTGTTCCACACCGACGCCCTGGAGCGCCCCGCGCAGTGGCTGGTCCGCGCCGTTGCGCGTTACCGGCGAGTGGGAATGGGCATCGCCCTCATCGCCATCGGCGCGCTGTCCGCCTTCCTGAACAACACTCCGGTGGTGGTGATGTTCATCCCCATCATGGCAGCCCTCGGCAACGCCATGTCCCTGTCCACATCGCGCCTGATGATGCCGCTCTCTTTCATCACGATCCTCGGCGGCATGACGACCCTCATCGGCTCATCGACCAACCTCCTCACCGCCAACGTCGCGCGCCAGTACGGCGCGGTGGACCTCACCTTCTTCGCCTTCAGCCCGCTCGCGCTGATCATCGCCGCCTGCGCGCTGCCCTACGTTCTCATCCTCATGCCGCGCATTTTGTCGCGCCGGCAAAGCATGGCCGAGGCCATCAGCACCGGCAAAGGCGGCAAGCAGTTTATCGCCGAAATCCCCGTGCGGCCCGGCCACACCTTGGAAGGCGCCGAGGCGCAGGCGGGCATGTTCCCCCAGCTCAAAGACATGACCGTCCGCCTCGTGCAGCGCGGCGAGCGCCCCTACCTGCCGCCGTTCGAAAATCTGAAGCTGCGCGCCGGCGACATCGTCATCGTCGCCACCACCCGCGCGGCCCTCGAGCGCACCCTCTCCACCGACGCCAGCGTGATCCAGAACGACGAAGGCGGCCGGCCCGCCGGTGTCATGACGCTCGCCGAAGCGATCGTGGCGCCAGGCTCTCGGCTCATCGGGCGCACGGTCTCGCAGGCCGCATTCCGCGGCGACATCGGCTGCTCGGTCCTTGCCATCGAACGCCGCAGCCGCATGCCGCGCCTGCCCATGGCCGAACTGCGCATGGAAGCGGGCGATGTGCTCCT
>CAKZYH010000140.1 GCA_937884725.1 uncultured Paracoccaceae bacterium | reverse complement strand
CCTTTGGCCTCCTGAACGCGGTTTTCGCCGACCATTCGGTGGCCGGCTTGTAGGGCTGGGCGGATGTGATCGGCGCCAAAAACCTTGGTCACCGCGACCAGGTGGACCGGGTCGGTGCGGCCAGCACGCTGCGCCGCGGCGGCGATATCGGTCTTTACTGTGGCCAGACGGCCAGGAATGTCGCCATCGACGCTGGGTGCGATGCTGGTGTCGGTCATTGCCGGTTGACCCCCTACTGCGCCAATGCACATGGTCCTCGCGACACGCCCGAGAAGGGTCTTCGCCAGCGACAAGGTTGTTCATGAGCGCCACGCGCTACAATGCGCCAGTGACCGAGGCCAAGTGGCGTGCCGCTTGGGACGATGCGGACGTGTTCGTCACCGACAACGACGACCCGCGGCCCAAATACTACGTGCTAGAGATGTTTCCATACCCCTCCGGCCGCATCCACATGGGCCACGTGCGCAACTACACCATGGGTGACGTTGTGGCGCGTGCCCGGCGGGCGAAGGGGTTTAACGTCCTTCATCCCATGGGGTGGGACGCGTTCGGCATGCCAGCCGAGAACGCCGCGATGCAACGGGGCATTCACCCGCGCGAGTGGACTTACGACAACATTGCGGCGATGCGCGCGCAGCTGAAGTCCATGGGCCTCGCGATTGATTGGAGCCGCGAGTTCGCGACTTGCGATGTGGCTTACTACCACCAGCAGCAGCGACTTTTTCTGGCGTTTTTGCGCGAAGGGCTGGTGGGCCGGAAAATCTCGAAGGTGAATTGGGATCCGGTGGACCAGACCGTGCTTGCCAACGAGCAGGTGATTGACGGCTGCGGCTGGCGCTCCGGCGCCAAGGTTGAGCAGCGTGATCTCGCCCAGTGGGTGTTTAAGATCACCGACTACAGCCAGGATTTGTTGGACGCGCTCGACGGGCTGGAGAATTGGCCCGATAAAGTGCGGCTGATGCAGCGCAACTGGATCGGGCGCTCCGAGGGGCTGCACATGAGTTTTGCGCTCGATGGTGCGCCTCACGGGTTCTCCGATCTGCCGGTGTTCACGACGCGGCCGGACACCATGAAAGCGGCGACGTTCTGCGCCATCGCGGCCGAGCATCCGTTGGCGAAGGCACTCGCGGAGAGCGATCCGCAGATCGCGGCGTTTGTGAAGGAATGCCAGGCGATCGGGACGAGCCAAGAGGCGATCGATACCGCTGAGAAGCTGGGCTACCGCACGGAAATCACGGCGCGCCATCCGGCGGACGGATCGCGGCTGCCGGTGTTTATCGCGAATTTTGTGCTGATGGGTTACGGCACGGGCGCTGTGGCCGGCGTGCCGGCGCACGATCAGCGCGACCTCGACTTTGCCCGCAAGTACGGTGTTCCGGCGCCGGATGTTTTCTTCGCGATCGACAGCCATGATGGCGTCAGCGACGAAGCCTTTGTGCCGCCCAAGACCGAGCCGGTGCGCTACGACAACTGGTACGGTGACGCGGGCGCCGTCCGCACTGGCAATGACGCCATCGCGGAGACCATCGATCTGTTCGAGGCGAATAGCTGGGGCACGCGGCAGGTGCAGTATCGCCTGCGCGATTGGGGCATTTCGCGCCAGCGCTATTGGGGCTGCCCGATCCCGGTGATCCATTGCGACTCCTGCGGGATCGTTCCGGTGCCGGACGACCAGTTGCCCATTGAGCTACCGGAAGACGTGACGTTCGACGTGCCGGGCAATCCGCTCGACCGGCACAATGCGTGGCGCCAGGTGCCGTGCCCGCAGTGCGGCAACGCCGCGCGGCGTGAGACGGACACGATGGACACGTTCGTCGATTCCTCTTGGTACTTTGCTCGCTTCACCGCGCCGGACAGCGATCAGCCGCTGGAGAAGGACGTGATGGAGGCGTGGCTGCCGGTCGACCAATATATCGGCGGCGTGGAGCACGCGATTTTGCACCTTCTCTATTCGCGCTTTTTCATGCGCGCGGTGGAGAAGGCCGGCTACGGCGCCCGGCCTGAGCCTTTTGGCGCGTTGTTCACCCAAGGCATGGTGACCCACGAGACCTATCAGGCCGATGACGGCGAATGGATCCAGCCGGACGAGGTGGTGATCAAAGACGGTGTGATGACTCACGCCGCGACAGGGCGCACGATCATGCCGCGCGGCGTTGAGAAAATGTCGAAGTCGAAGCGGAATGTGGTCGATCCGGACGCGATCATTTCTGGCTACGGTGCCGATACGGCGCGCTTCTACATGCTCTCCGACACGCCGCCCGAACGCGACATTGAGTGGACCGATGCCGGCTTTGAGGGGGCGCACCGCTTTGTGCAGCGCATTTGGCGGCTGGTGCACGAGGCGCTCGATCACCCTGGCGGCGATGGGGACGGGGCAGCACTTCGCAAAGCGAGCCACGGGGCGACGAAGGCCATTTCGGATGCGATCGACGGCCTTGGCTTCAACCGCGCTGTGGCAAAGCTCTATGAGTGGGCGACCGTTTTGCAGAAGGCCATTGCGGACCCTGCAACGCCCAAGGATGCGCTGCACGAGAGCCTGTCGATGTTTGTGCGCTGCTTCGCGCCGATGATGCCGCACCTGGCTGAAGAGTGTTGGGAAGCGTTGGGCCACGCGCGTTTCGTATCGACCGCCCCGTGGCCTGAGGTGGATGAGAGCCTTCTCGTGGAAGACACCGTCACGCTGCCGATCCAGGTAAACGGCAAGCGGCGTGCGGAGATTACCGTGCCAAAGGACGCGGCGGCGGCCGATATCGAGGCCGCTGCGCTGGCGTTAGACGATGTGCAACGCTTCCTCAACGGGCCACCGCGTAAGGTCATCGTTGTGCCTCAACGGATCGTCAATGTGGTGGCGTAGCCTCATCATCGCACTGGCCGTGCTGACGGC
>CAKZYH010000139.1 GCA_937884725.1 uncultured Paracoccaceae bacterium | reverse complement strand
GAAGAAGTTGCGGACATTGGGGCCAAAGGAGACGTTGTCTGTGATGATGGTGTTGTTCGTCAGAACTTCGCTTGCCCAATCGAATGCTGCTGATTTCTGTTGGCGAGATGGGCGAGGCTGCGGTTGGCCGCGGTTGCTGAGCGCGAACGTCACGCGCTTGCGAAGGTCTGCCTTCGTGCCGGATCGCGACAGGCCCAACGCGTCGCAAAACACCTTCAGCTGATCGACTGGCCAGTACCAGCGTTCAAACTCAGCGGCTGCCATCGATGGATCCACTGGCGGACGGGTGTCGCTGAGCGGCGGCGTGGGCATAGGCTGAGGTTTCTTCCAGCGATGGCGGATATCTTTAGGTTGCGACTGCCGCGTCAGCTAAAGCGAGTGCGGTGTTGGGCAACACGAGGCCGACAAATTGGGGCGCGAAGGCGGCAATAGCGCGTCGGATGAGTGACGTGATGTCGCCTTCAGGAAACCTTCATGGTTTGGTCACGAACCCGTAAAACTGGATGGTTAACGCGCAGGCGAAACACATTTTGAGGAACAGCATGATGCCTTTGAAACGGCTTGTTGTCGCGACTGCCTTATCGACGCTGCTTGCCACCTCAGCGCTGGCCCAAGACGGCGGCGCCCGCAACGTCATCCTGATGATTTCCGACGGGATTGGCTTTAATGGGTGGCTTGCGTCCGACTACTATCAGGGCAAGCTCAACCAGCAGTCCTATCAGGTGAGCCGGCCCGATGGGACGACGCCGGCAGTTTATGGCCTGAAGCACGACTCGCTCAACCTTATCAATGAGTTGGGTGAGCCTCTGCCCAACGCGTCTGACCCCGCTGAGGCGGTTGGCGCCGTCGAGATGGGCTACGATCCGCGCACCCGCTGGCTGCAGTTCGATGGCGCGTTCCGCAACGACTATCCGCCGGTGAGCGAGCGCTACACGTCCTACACGGACTCTGCGGCGGCCGGGACGACCATGCACACCGGGCGCAAGACGGCGAACGGGCGACTCAACATGGATTGGACCGGCACCAAGCCGTTTCGCACCATTGCGCAAATCGCGGTGGACCAGGGGCGGTCCGCCGGCGCAGTAACCAGCGTTCAGGTGTCCCACGCCACACCGGCCTCGACGATTGCGCACAATGTGTCGCGCCAGAACTACGCCGAGATTTTTAACGAGATGGCGGCGAGCGATCTGACGGTCATGATGGGTGCCGGGCATCCGTTTTATGACGACAGCGGCAACCTCGCTCAACCCGAGGTCGATGAGGATTTTCGCTTTCTGGGCGGCGAAGCCACGGTGAGTGCGCTGACGAGCGAGGAAGGGCTGAACGGCTTTACCTTCATCGACGCGCCTGAGGCGTTCGAGGCGCTGGCGAATGGAGACGATGTGCCGGAGCGGGTCATTGGCATCGCGCGGGCGCGCAACACGCTGCAGGCCAGCCGTGAGGCCCTTCCCGATGGGGATACGCCGTCCGGCATGGCGTTCAACGAGGCGGTGCCTGATCTGGCGACCATGAGCCTTGGTGCCATCAACGTGCTAGATCAAAACCCCAACGGTTTCTTCCTCATGATCGAAGGCGGCGCGGTGGACTGGATGGGCCACGCCAACAACATGCCGCGGTTTATCGAGGAGCAGATCGACTTTGACCGTGCAGTGGATGCAGTGATCGCTTGGGTCGAAGAGAACTCCAGCTGGGACGAGACGCTTCTGATCGTCACATCTGACCACGAGACTGGCGGGATCTGGGGCGAAGGCACCTTTACCAACGGCGAAGGTGGTCCGGTGGCCGCGGACCGTTCGGACGAGGCTGTGCTTGCTGCGCGCTATGACCCGGCGGAGGATGTTTTTAATGGCTTCTTCGCGGTGCAGGATCGCGGCGAGGGCAACATGCCTGGCTATCAGTTTGCCTCGCGTAACCACACCAACGAGCTTGTGCCCATGTGGGTCATGGGACCGGGCGCTGATGGTTTTGAGCAGTTCACGCGGACCGACCTCCGGGCTGGTCAGCTCTGGGGTGAGCAGTACGGTTGGGACGGCACCTATGTGGACAACACGGCGATGTTCTTCGTGATGAACGAAGCGCTCGGTGGGGCAGAGGCTCAGCCCGGCGGCTAAACCACTGACTTGAAGCGTTTGCGATGACTGGAGGGGCCTGCGCGTTGCGTGGGCCTTTTCACTTCGTGTGCTCGGCCGCGGCGGCGCCCGCGAGTTTGCCGAGCACCACGGCCGACAAGAGGCCGTTGCCGGACAAGTAGCCGCTGTCGCCGTTGCCTGAGACGCCGACGGCTGCCCCGCCGACCGCGTAGAGGCCCGGCATTGGCGTCCCGTCGTCGCGGATGGCCTGGCCGACGGCGTCGACGGCCAAACCGCCTTGGGTGTGGAACAGGGCGCCGGTGACTTTGACGCCGCAGTAGGGTGGTTTGAGGTGGCGCTTGATGGTGCGGCCGAATTGGTCGGGGCTGCCGGGTGGGACCGCTAAGGCGGCGTTGAGCGCTTCGGTGGGGAGGCCGAACTGGGTGGCGAGGTCGTTCACTGTGGCAGCGGTTTTGATGGCGCCAGCGGCCTCGGCGTTGCGAAAATCTTCGAACTGGCGGGCGATGGCAGCGATGGGTTCGTCGAAGATGGTGAAGGCGATGCCGCCGGGTTGAGCGAGGACGGCGGCGGCGGCCTCGGAGTAGCCCTGCGCCTCGTTCCAGAAGCGCTCGCCGTTTGCGTTCACCTGGATGCCGCCCTCGGTGATGGTCGCCCAGGTGATGAGAATGCCGTGGGGATGGGCGACGTTGCCGTGGCCTTGGTAGGCGGAGAGGGCGGCCGTTTTGAGGTTGAGCGCATCGGCGAAGGCGAGGGCTTCGCCTCGGTTGGTGGGATGGCCGAAATAAGTGCCTGTGGCTGCGGCGGGGGTGTGGCGGGCGACGAGGTCGGGGGCGCCGCCGAAGCCGCCGCAGGCGAGGATAAGCGCGCGGCAACCGATCCGCTCCACGCCGCCGTCGGGGAGCTCTGCGATGAGGCCGCGGATGGCGCTGTCGGCAATCACTTCAGCACCGCGGCGTTCGCAGATGATGGGGATGTCGCGGCTCTCGCACGCAGCGCGCAGGGCGTCGATGAGCGATTGGCCGGTGCGGCTCGGTAGGCCGTGCATGCGCCGCGCGGAGTGGCCCGGATAGTCGAAGTCGTCGACGACGGTGAGCGGTTCTGAGAACACGTCGCCCAGCCACGCGATTGTGGGGGCTGCGGCGCCGGTGAGGGCGTTGACGAGGGCTTGGTCGGGCTCGCCGTCGGCCTTTGCCATAATGTCGGTGGCGAAGGATTGGGGGCTGTCAGTGATGCCGGCGGCCGCCTGTTGCGCTGTGCCGGCGGCGGGGATGAGGCCGGCGGAAAGGGCCGTGGAGCCTGAGGGGATCGGGTCTGCTTCCAGCACGAGAACCTCGGCGCCCGCTTCGTGTGCGGCAAGGGCAGCGGTGAGGCCACCGCCGCCTGCGCCAAGGATGAGGACGTCCACCGAAAGGTCGAAGTCAGCCATGGGTTTCGGGGTCGTACTTCGCGCCCTCGGCGAGGAGCGCCGCCGTACCTATGCGCGCGTTGAGACCCGCGAAATCGTCCATGCGCTCGCGGAATGGCGCGTTGGATCCATTGGCCTTGAGGCTGTCATAGTACGCAGCTGCGGTGTGGGCGAGGGCGCGAGCGATGCCGCCTGGGAAGATCACCAAAGCGAAGCCGA
>CAKZYH010000138.1 GCA_937884725.1 uncultured Paracoccaceae bacterium | reverse complement strand
CGCCAGATGCTGTCTGCCGGGGCGCCCGCCACGCTGCGCGAATTTGTGCTCGCCAACCCGTCTGCGATCGGCACGACCCGGACGTTCGAGTTCAACACGTCCTCACGCGTTGACGGCTACCTCAAGGGCCGCGTGAGCCGCGCATCCTTGGCCCGCGACCCCAACCTCAACCCGCGCACGCTCGATCTCGTTGATGAGCTTGAGGCGAAGGGCGTCATCGAAAAGTCCTTCAACATGGACTTCATCACGGGCGCCGACGCATCCGACAGCCGGCCCGAACAAGCCGGCATCGGCGTCTCTATGCTCGGCTCGTTCTTCATGATGCTGGTGGTGCTCGGCCTATCGCTCCCCATCGGCGTCGCGGCGTCGATCTATCTGGAAGAGTTCGCACCCAAGAACTGGTTCACCGACCTCATCGAGGTGAACATATCCAACCTTGCCGCCGTGCCATCCATCGTGTTCGGCATCTTGGGGCTCGCGGTCTTCATCCAGTTTATGCACCTGCCGCAATCCGCACCGCTGGTCGGCGGCTTGGTGCTGACGCTGATGACGCTTCCCACCATCATCATCTCCACCCGCGCATCGCTCAAAGCCGTACCGCCGTCCATCCGCGACGCAGCGCTCGGCGTCGGTGCATCGAAAATGCAGACTGTGTTCCACCACGTCTTGCCACTCGCGCTGCCGGGCATTTTAACGGGCACCATCATCGGCCTTGCGCAGGCGCTGGGGGAAACCGCCCCGCTGCTCCTCATCGGCATGGTCGGCTTTATCGCATCCAACTACCCAGAAGGCGTCGCATCAGGCTTCCTCGACCCTAATTCTGCGATGCCCGCACAAATCTTCGAGTGGGCCAAGCGCGCCGACCCCGCGTTCTACGAACGCGCATGGGGCGGCATTATCATCCTGCTCGGCTTCCTCATGACCATGAACACCATCGCCATCCTGCTCCGCCGCAAATTCGAGCGCCGCTGGTAGCGCCTCCCCACCATGGAAGGACAACAAAACGTGAGTGCTGAAACAGCCACAGCTACAGCCGCGCCCTTCGTCGGAGTGCCGCCGCAGGCCGCGGGCGCTGGCGCAATCGGTGAACGTGCCCTGCGCGCGGACGGACGGGCAGTCCCCTTCCCGACCATCCGCCGCGACGACGAGGGCAACATTGAAGCCAGCATCGTGGCGGACGACGTGTCGGTGTTCTACGACGCCCACGAAGCCATTAAGGGCGTCTCCATCTCCATCCCCCAGCGCGCGGTAACGGCGTTCATCGGCCCGTCGGGCTGCGGTAAGTCCACCCTGCTGCGCTGTTTCAACCGGATGAACGACACCATTGATGGCTGCCGCGTCGAAGGCACCATCGACCTCGACGGCACCGACATTAACAACAAGAAGCTCGACGCGGTTGTCTTGCGCCGTCAGGTCGGGATCGTCTTCCAGAAGCCCAACCCGTTCCCAAAAGCGATCTACGACAACATCGCCTACGGCCCGCGCATCCACGGCATGGCGAAGTCCAAAGCCGACATGGACAACATCGTGGAGCGCTCCCTGCGGCGCGCTGGCCTGTGGGACGAGGTCAAAGACCGGCTGAAAACGCCGGGCACCGGCCTCTCCGGCGGTCAGCAGCAGCGCCTTTGCATCGCCCGGGCGATCGCCGCTGATCCGGAGGTGATCCTGATGGACGAGCCCTGCTCGGCGCTCGACCCCATCGCGACCGCGACGGTCGAAAAGCTGATCAACGAGCTGCGCGAAAACTACACCATCGTCATCGTCACCCACTCGATGGCGCAGGCCCGGCGCGTGTCCCAGCGCACCGCATTCTTCCACCTGGGCGACCTGGTCGAAGAAGGCCCCACGGAAGCCATCTTCGAAGATCCCATCGAAGAGCGTACAAAGCACTATATCACGGGTGTGTTCGGCTAAGCCCGAGCCCGTGACGGTGCTTATGAGTAAGAACTGAAGGAGTTGGAGGCGTGTCGCCTGCCGCAGACGAGAACCTAGCCCTGTCCCTACGTATCCTGACCGAAGAGATCGCCAAGATGGGCGGGCTCGTCGAGAAGATGGTACAGGCCAGCCTGTCGGCACTTATCCGGCACCACATCCCGCGCGCCAAGCGTGTCGTCGCCGATGACGCGCAGGTGGACGAGGCGCAACGCCGTGTGGAGGCGCTCGCCGAGAGCATTCTCGCCGAGCACAAGCTTCACGACAAAGCGATCCGGGAGGTCGTGTCCGCGCTGCGCATCGCATCGGACCTGGAGCGGATCGGGGACCACGCCAAAAACTGCGCCAAGCGGGTCATCGCCTTGGAGGGTTTTTCAGCGCCTGGCCAGGTGGCCGAGGGGCTCGAACACATGGCCGACATGGCGCTCGAACAGCTCAACACAGTGCTCGACGCCTATACCAGCCAAGACCGGTACGCCGCGCTTGAGGTGCGCAACCGGGACGATGAAGTGGACGCCATCTACGATTCGCTGTTCCGCCAGCTGCTGGCAGCCATGAGCCAAGGGCCGGACACCGTCGCCCAGGGCGTCCACCTCCTCTTCTTCGCCAAGAACTTTGAGCGGATCGGCGATCACGTCACCAATATCGCCGAAGCGATCCACTACGTCGTGACCGGCGAGCAGCCCTCAGAAACCCGGCTCCGCGGGGATCGCACAGCGCTGCTGACCCCGCCGGAACTCATCAACACACCATCCGCCTAAGTGCGCCATCGCGGGAAGACCGGAGCGAGTAGCCCACTATGAACACGGTCCAAATCGCACGGAACCGCCAGGTCAAATCGAGCCAAGTCCCCCGCGTCATGATCGTTGAGGACGAAGACGCGATCGTGATGGCACTGCGCTACAATCTGGAGGCGGCCGGCTACGAGATTGAAGCGTGCGGACGCGGTGACGAGGCGGAAATCCGGTTGCAGGAAGAACTGCCCGACCTCCTCCTCCTCGATTGGGCGCTCCCTGGCGTGTCGGGGATTGAATTGTGCCGCCGGCTGCGCGCCCGACCCCAGTCAGAGCAGCTGCCGATCATCATGCTGACGGCCAAGGGCGAGGAAAACGACCGCGTGCGCGGCCTCAACACCGGCGCCGATGACTACATCACCAAGCCCTTTTCAATGCCCGAACTGATCGCGCGGATCCAAGTGATCCTGCGCCGCGTCAAACCCGCCGTCGTGTCCGACCTGCTGAAGGTCTGCGACATCGAGCTCGATCGCGGGCGCCACAAAGTGAAGCGCGCAGGCCGCGACATCCACCTCGGCCCCACAGAGTTTCGCCTGCTGGAATTCCTGATGCAGTCGCCGGGCCGCGTGTTTTCCCGCGGCCAGCTCCTCGACAGCGTCTGGGGCCGCGACGTCTACGT
>CAKZYH010000137.1 GCA_937884725.1 uncultured Paracoccaceae bacterium | reverse complement strand
TTTATCGCCATGATCGGCCAGGCGATGCCTTCGTTCTGGTTCGCGCTGACGATGGTGCTTTGGTTTGGCATCACCTGGCGCTTGTTGCCGATCACCGGAACGGCGTCGTGGGCGAACTTTGTGATGCCTTCGATTGCGCTTGGATATTATCTGACGCCGGCGGTGATGCGGCTCACCCGGGCGGGGATGCTTGAGGTGTTGGCGGCGGACTACATCCGCACCGCGCGCGCGAAGGGGCTGAAGCCGCAGACGGTGCTGTTTAAGCATGCGCTGCGCAATGCGATCATTCCGGTGGTGGCGCTGGCGGCGGTGCAGTTCGGCTTTATGCTGGGCGGCTCGATTGTCATTGAAACGATCTTTGCCATCAACGGTCTTGGGTATCTGGCTTGGGAGAGCATCCAGCGGGCTGACCTTCCGATGATGCAGGCGATCGTGCTGGTGCTGAGCGTGTTTTACATCGTGCTGACGTTTGTCGCCGACCTTCTGAACGCCTGGCTCGACCCCCGTTTGAGGACTGCGTGAGATGAGCGATCAAACCCTCGACGCCGCCGCCGTCCGCGCAGTCTCCCACACGCCTGCGAGCCGGTTTCGCCGCCGCGCGCTCGGCCATACGGGCTTTGTGTTTGGGGCGACGGTGCTCGTCATCATCTTTCTGGTGGCGATTTTTGCGCCCTGGCTCGCGCCGCATGATCCTTACGATCAGGTGCTTGATCGCAAGTTCATTCCGCCGGTGTGGTTCGACAGCCCCCGCGCGACGTGGGACCACATTTTGGGCACGGACATGCTGGGCCGGGATTACCTTTCCCGCCTGCTCTACGGGGCGCGCATTTCGCTGTTCATCGGCTTTTCGGCGATGTTCATTTCCATGGTGATCGGCACCACCATCGGCGTCATCGCGGGCTATTTCGGCGGCAAAGTGGATGCGGTGTGCAGCTTCATCATCACCACGCGCCTGTCGCTGCCGGTGGTGCTGGTTGCGATTGCGGTGGTGAGCCTTGTGGGGTCGTCGCTGACGGTGGTCGTCTGTGTCCTGGGGCTGCTCATATGGGACCAGTTCGCGGTGGTGACGCGGGCGGCGACGATGCAGGTGTGTCGACGAGAGTTCGTGGCGGCGTCGGAAGCGTTGGGGACATCGCGATGGCGGATCGTGGTGGGCGAGATTTTGCCCAACATCATGCCGAGCCTCATCGTGGTGGCGACCATTGAAATGGCGCACGCGATCCTTTTGGAAGCGGCGCTGTCGTTCCTGGGGCTTGGGGTGCAACCGCCGCTGCCCTCGTGGGGGTTGATGATCTCGGAAGGGAAGGGGCTGAAGTTCTTTGAGAGCTGGCTCATCACCATTCCTGGGGCGGCGCTAATTATGCTGGTGCATGCCATCAACCACCTAGGAGATGGGCTGAGGGATGTGACCGGTCCTGAAAGCCGGGCGTAAGACAAGAAACTCAATTCGGAAGGGACCACCCATGGACCTCGCCTCCAACACCGCCGCGGGCTCGCGGGAGGACGCCATCGCTCGGGCGACCGCGTACATCGACGACGGGCGGCTTGAGGCGGAGCTGGCGACGCTGGTGGCGATCCCCACCGAAAGCCAGATCCCGGAAGGGCAGCCCCACTGCCGGCGCTATTTGGACGAGGCGATGATCCCGGCGTTCAAGGCGATGGGGTTTGACACGCAGGTGTTTGAAAATCCCGTTGCGGGGCTAGGGCCTGTGCTTCTGGCGAGCCGGCATGAGAGCGATGATGTGCCGACCGTGCTGGGTTATGGCCACGGCGATGTGATCCGCGGGCTTGATGCCAGCTGGACCAAGGGGGAAGGCCCGTGGGTGCTCGCCCGCGATGGCGACCGGCTTTATGGGCGCGGCACGGCCGACAACAAAGGCCAGCACCTTCTTAATATGCGCGCCATGGAGGCGGCGATGGCCTCCCGAGGCGGCAAGCTGGGCTTCAACGCCAAGGTGATGATCGAGACGGGTGAAGAGACCGGCTGCGTTGGGCTTGCTGAGATCATCGAGGCCAATAGAGACGCGTTTGGGGCGGACGTTTTTATTGGCTCGGATGGGCCGCGGGTGAACCCGAACCGGCCGACTGTGTCGCTTGGCAACCGTGGCGCGATGAATTTTGACCTTGTGTGCGACCTTCGCGAGGGCGGGCACCATTCGGGCAATTGGGGCGGTGCGCTGGCTGATCCTGCGGCGGTCCTCGCCCATGCGATCGCGACCATCGTGTCGCCGACGGGGCAGATCAAAGTGCCCGAGTGGCGGCCGGAGCCGATCCGCAACATCGTGCGCGAGCTTCTGGGCAACGTGACGCTGGATGGCGGCGAAGGCGGGCCGCAGGTGGATCCCGACTGGGGCGAGCCGGGGCTGACGCCTGCGGAAAATGTGTACGCGTGGAACTCGTTTGCGGTGCTGGCGATGGTGGCGGGGTTTCCCGATAGCCCCGTGAATGCCATCGCGCCCTATGCGCGGGCGCACTGCCAGTTGCGCTTTATTCTGGGAACCGATGCCGACGACATTATGCCCGCGCTGACCCGGCATCTGGAGGCGGAAGGGTTTGGCGGTTCTGTGCGCGTGGAGGCGCCGCATGCGGCCAACACCGGGGGGTTTGGCGCTGCCCGTACTGAGCCGGACCATCCGTGGGCGATGTGGGTGCGCTCATCGTTTGAGCGCACGATGGGTGAGCCGCCGGCGGTTATTCCGCAGACGGGCGGGTCCATCTGCACCGACCTTTTCACCGAGACGCTGGGGATGCCCGCGATTTGGTTGCCGCACTCCTATGGTGGCTGCTCGCAGCACGCGCCGGATGAGCATGTGCTGGTCCCTGTGTTTCGCAGCGCGCTGGAGTTGATGGCGGGGCTTTATTGGGACCTTGGCGAGCCTGGGACGCCGCCGTTGAAGGGGCGCGGGGGAGCCGCGGCGTGAGCCTGTCAGCCGCGGGGATGGTGGTCGCGCCGCAGCCTGAGGCGGCAGAGGCGGGTGCCGATATCTTGCGCGCTGGGGGCAATGCGGTGGATGCTGCCGTGGCCGCCGCGCTGGTGCAGACGGTGGTGGACCCCATCATGTGCGGGCTGGCTGGGTTTGGATCCATGCAGGTGCGCCTTGCCGACGGGACCCACAGGATGATCGATTTTCACGGTCAGGCGCCGCAGTCGGTGAAGGCCGACATGTGGCAGGACCTCATCATCCGCGAGAATGAGGATGGGTTTGGCTTTGCGCTGAAAGGTGAGGTGAACGAGATCGGCTACCAGTCGATCACCACGCCGATGACGCTGAAGGCGCTGTCGCGGGCGGCGGGCGCGTTTGGGACGATGGCGTTTTCGGACCTTTTGGCGCCGGCGATTAGCTA
>CAKZYH010000136.1 GCA_937884725.1 uncultured Paracoccaceae bacterium | reverse complement strand
TCAAGACCGTCGAGGACAGGCTTGAGGCGGTGGAGGCCGCCATCAAGGAGCATCACCCCTTTGAGGTGATTGCGTTTTTCGCTCACTTCGTGCCGCGCATTAATGACGAGTATGCGGCGTGGCTGGAGGAGGCGACGCGGCCGGGATAATCGGCCGCAGCCGGTAAGGTGTGTATGCGACACGCGGCGCGTGGACATGCCGGGGGTCAGGTCGCATCACGCTCACATGTCAAAGCGCAAGAGCCTTAGCCCGTGTATCAAAGTGTGTGAGCTCGACGCGGACGGCCGCGTCTGTGTGGGATGTCACCGCACGCTCGATGAGATTGGCGCGTGGGGGAGCATGACCCACGACGAGCAGGTGAAGATGCTCGCGGAGCTTGAGCGGAGACGCGCCAAGGCGGCGTGACGGTGACCGCCCTAGCCTGAGTTTCGGAGGCCCGCTGCGATCCCGCTGATCGACAGCTTGATGCCGTGGCTGATGCGGTCGTCGCCCTCTCCGGCGCGGTGGCGGCGGAGCAGCTCCACTTGCAGGTGGTTGAGTGGGTCGAGGTAAGGGAAGCGGTTCTGCTCGGAGCGGGCGAGGAGTGGGTTGTTTTCCAGAAGCTGCGTTTGGCCGGTGATGGTGAAGAGCGCGTTGATGGTGCGGCCGTGCTCCGCCTGGATTGCGGGGAAGACGCGCTCGCGCAGGTCCTCGTCGGTGACGAGGCTCGCGTAGCTCGACGCGATGGCCATGTCGGTTTTGGACAGCACCATGTCGAGGTTCGACAGGAGCGTTTTGAAGTACGTCCAGTCCGAGGCCATGCGCTTCAGAAGCGCTTCGCCATCTTCGCCACGTTCGGCGAGGAACGTGTCGACGGCGGAGCCGAAGCCGTACCAGCCCGGCAGCATCACCCGGCACTGCGCCCAGGAGAACACCCACGGGATGGCGCGCAGATCCTCGATGGCGCGGGAGTTCTTGCGGCTCGCCGGCCGGGAGCCGATGTTGAGGTTGGCGATCTCGCCGACCACGGTCGCGGCGTAGAAATAGTCCTCGAAGCCTTCGGTCTCGTAGACGAGCGCGCGGTAGGCTTTGAACGCTGCGGCGGAGAGGGCGTTCATGGCGTCCACCATGTCGGCCGGGGCGTTGGCATGGGCGTCGGGCAGGAGTGTTGCGTCGAGCGTTGCGGCGACGAGCGCTTCCAGGTTGCGCCGGCCGATGAACGGGTTGGCATATTTCTCGGTGATCACCTCGCCCTGTTCTGTGACGCGGATGGAGCCGGCGACGGCGCCCTTGGGTTGCGCGACGATGGCTTCGTAGCTCGGCCCGCCGCCACGGCCCACGGAGCCGCCGCGGCCGTGGAACAGGCGGAGCGCTATGCCGTGGCGGGCGAAGACGTCGACGAGGGCGGCTTCGGCCTGGAACACCTCCCAGCGGGAGGTGAGAAAGCCGCCGTCCTTGTTGCTATCGGAGTAGCCGAGCATGGCCTCCTGCCGGTCCCCACGGCTTCTGAGGAGGGTGCGGTAGACGGGGAGCTGGAACAGGGTGTCCATGATCTCCGGTGCGGCTTGGAGGTCTCCGATGGTTTCGAAGAGCGGCACGATGTTGACTGCCATGGCGCCGTCCGCGGGCCGCACGAGGCCGGCTTCCTTGAGCATGATGGCCACTTCGAGGATGTCGGACGGGGCATCGGCTTTGGAGATGATGACGTTTTGCAGGGCGCCGTCGCCGTAGGTGGCTAGCGCTTTGGCCGCTTCGCGGACGATATCGAGTTCGCCGGTGGTGAGGTCTGAATAGGTGGCGAAGGGCGAGAAGAGGGGGCGCGGGCTCTCGAGCTCCTTGGAGAGGATGTTGAGCCGGCCGGTTTCGTCGAGGCTCAGATAGTCGGCTTCGACGCCAGCGACTTTGAGAAGTTCCGCCACCACCTGTTCGTGGACGTCGGCGTTTTGCCGGAGGTCGATGGTGGCGAGGTGGAAGCCAAAGATGCTGACGGCGCGGCGAAGATGGCCGAGCCTGCCATCCGCCAAGAGCGCGGCGCGGTTGGCGCGGAGCGAGGCGTCGAAGGCATCGAGATCGGTAGCGAACTCAGCCGGTGTGGCGTAAGGCCGGCCCGTGACAGGCTCGCCTGCGAGTGCGGCTTTGGTGGCCGCCAGACGCGCGAGAACGCCTGTGAGCGCCCGGCGGTAGGGTTCGCCCTGGTGGTGGACCTGCGTCTCGCCGGCGCTTTTCACGAGGGCTTTGACTGCGTCGCTCACCTCAACCAGACGCTCGTCGAGCGAGAGCTCTTGGGAGAGCGCGCTTACTTCATCGTCGTAGTACGAGATGACCTTGTCGGATTGCTTGATCATCGCATCGCGCAGCACCGCCGCCGAGACAAATGGGTGGCCGTCGCGGTCGCCGCCGATCCAGCTGCCGGTGCGCAGGAATGGGGGCAGGCGCTCGCCGAGCGCGTCTTCGATGGCGCCGTGGAGGCGGGGGATCTCTTTGAGGAACGTGGTGTCGTAGTGGATCAGCGCGTTGGTGATCTCATCGGAAACGCCGAGGCGGGCGCGGCGCAGGATCGAGGTTTGCCACATGGTGACGATGGCCCGGCGCAGGGCAGTTTCGATGGCGCTGTCCTCTTGGGGCGTGCTGTCCTCGCCGCCGCGCTCAGCGAGGAGGCTCGCGATTTCCCGCTCTAGGTTCAGCGTAGACCGCCGGCGCACCTCGGTGGGGTGGGCGGTCAGAACCGGGCTGACGAGGGCGTCCTTCAGGGTCTTGGCAACCTCTGCCTTGCCGATGCCCGATGCCGCGAGGTGGCTGAGTGTGTGGGAGACTTCGCCGGCGCGCGGGGTCGAGCCTCCGCGCAGGTGGAAGCGATTGCGGCGGATGTGGTGGTGGTCTTCGGCGATGTTGGCAAGGTGGGAGAAGAAGCTGAAGGCGCGGATCATCTGGATCGTGCCGTGGCGTGATAGGCCGGAGAGCACGTGTTCCAGTTCGTCCCGGGCGGAAGGATCATCGCTGCGATGAAAGCGGATCGCCAGTTGGCGCACCTGTTCGACGACGGCGTAAATCTCGCCGCCCTCTTGCTCGCGCACCGTTTCGCCCAGGAGCCGGCCGAGCAAACGAATGTCGGCGCTTAGAGGGGCGTCTTTATCGTCCTTCGCCGGGTCGGCCTGGGTGTCGATGTTTGCCGC
>CAKZYH010000135.1 GCA_937884725.1 uncultured Paracoccaceae bacterium | reverse complement strand
GTCGCAACGTCTGGCGTCTCTGCCAAACTTTTGGTGGTAGAAGCATACGTCGCTCCACAACGAGGGGGATAAATAGCGCTTTTAAGCACATGGTAGATCGCTAAAAATCAGGATATACGACTGAAAAGTAAGGTGATTTCGATAGTTTTTTATTCGAATCACTTTTGTGATCTGCTGAGTAAACTCGGGCTTGAGTTAGTCAGTTCGGTCCAGTTGCGTTCACCTGAACATCTGGACAAAAGCCCTAAAAACTAACAGGTTCTTAAAGTAGAATGCCTGGCTTAATATGTAGAGCTATGGGGTTAACGTTTTGGCCAGACCAAAGTTCTCAGAACCGTATCTCGAAAGACTTCCTCTCATAGTGGCACCCGCAGCTGAGTCTTAAGACCTCGACGTTTGACACCATGCTCGGGTCTCAGACAGACATAAGCATAAGTCTGTGCCCGCCTTATGCGACGATCCCTGTTAGGCGCTCTGCTCCTCGCTTCGCCGCGCCATGTGAAGCACCGGCCCGCGTTTGCCGGCTTTTAAGGTGAGATCGTAGTCGGGCAGGGGGTCGTCCTTGGCGCGCTCCACAATGTCCTCCACCTTGCGGCGGAATTTGGCGAGGGGTAGCGCTGAGCCTGAGCGATAATGCAGATCGTCGAGCGCATAGTGGGCCGAGGCCGCGCCCGCAGCCTTGCGCGCCAAGCGATACAAAAAACGCGCGATCGGCTGGGCAATGAGGAAATAGTCCGGGTTGAGCGTCAGGATCGTTGGCTTGCCCTCAGGCTGCACAACACCGTCATAGACCCATTTGGGGACGTCGATTTCGACCAAATCCACCGCGTCGCTTTCAGTGCGCGAGACCACCTTGTAGCGGCCGATCAGGGGAAAGGACTGGGTTTCTCGCCGGGTGCCCCCCGACAGGTTTGTGATTTTGATGCGCGTCGCTTGTAGCCGATCGAGTGCGGCTTCAAGGGCTGCATATTGTTTGCCCCCGGTACCGCGCCGGCAAAAGCGCAAAATCTGCGTCGCGCTCGGCCGGTAGGTGGGGGGCGGCAGTGAGGGGCGCCGGCCCTTCGCGGTGTCGATGCGAAACCTGCGCACCTCTTCGGCGAGATACGACACCATGGAGAGGAAAATATCGTAGTCGTAGGTGGTCGCGAGGCCGACTTCGGCGCCGCCCTCAATGGTGATGATGGAATCTTTGAGTTCGTAGCGGATGACCCCGTCCCGGCGCACCTTGGAGAGCGCGAACGGGGCGATGTCCATGAGGTTCATCTCGTCCTTCAGCGGCGCGTCGTGGACCTGGGGCACGAAAAAATCGAGCTGCTCGTCTCCTTCGGGGGCAAGGCGAATGATGCGCGCCGTGGAGACGCTTTTGCCCTTGGCCTCCTCGCGCGGTTGCTCGGTGTCGTCCTTGGCGGTGTCTTTGCGTGAGGCAGGCAGTTCGGACTGGATGACCTTGGCGATCTCGCTCTCGCGGATAATGCCGGCCATGCGCACGAGTGCATCGCGCATGGCGCCGTCGCCCAGTTCGGCAAGTTTCAGATCGGCGACGGAGCGGCGGGAATAAAACCGCCTCAGCCGCGATAGGGCCGCTTTGGAGAGGACGATTTGGTCTTCCTCAGCCTCGCCCTGGAAGTGGTCGGCAAGCTCTTGCAGGTAGGCGTTTTTTTCCCTCAGGCGCAGCTCGGCAAAGTCCTCGCGGGATTTAAGCTGCGGGACAGTGGGGGCCGCCGCGGATGCCACTGAAGATGCCATGGATGCTCAACAGCCTGTTGTGCGAATCTCCACAACGGTGCCTGATCCGCGCTCCCCTTGTCGCGGTGGCGCAGCTCTCATCCACCGCTGAAACAGCAGTCTTTGGGCAGTGTTGGCGGGCTGGGCGGCCCGTTCGTGTCAACGCCCGCCGGATCTGTTGACAGGTGTCAACCGATTGCGGGTGCCCAATCTGGGGCCGGGCCGGGCAGGTTCGGTGCGCCGCGGGGTGGGCCTCACGGAGCGGCGCGTCGGCGTTAATCGCTGCGGCGCTTGGGCTTGGCGCTCCTCAAAGGTGAGACTTTGCGCCCAGCTGATACCCAGGATGAAGGCAAACAAGGCGGCAGCGCCTGGCATCTGCATGCTGAAATCGAGGAGCGCGTGAACGGCCACGAGCGTGCCCACGGCAAAGCCA
>CAKZYH010000134.1 GCA_937884725.1 uncultured Paracoccaceae bacterium | reverse complement strand
TAAAGACCCACAAGACGCGGAACTCCACGTCAGGGTTCACTTCCTTAGCGTGCAAGTAAGCGGCATTAATCCCACGGATCACCTCAGGGATCGGATAAGAAGCAATATAACCGACAATATTTGACTCGGTCATATGCCCCGCGATGTGCCCAATGACAGCGCGCCCTTCATAAAACCGCGCCGAATAGGTCGATACGTTCGGATGCTCGCGCTGATACCCCGTGGCATGCTCAAAAATCACGTCGGGGAATTTTCCAGCAACAGCGTTGGTCGCCTCACCGAAACCAAACGATGTGGTGAAAATCATGTCAGCGCCGTTGAGGATCATCTGCGTCATGACGCGCTCGGCGTCCGCACCCTCCGAAACGCTCTCGGCAAACACGGTCTCGACCTTGTCGCCATAGGCCTCTTCCACCGCAAGCCGGCCCTGGTCATGAGTCCAGGTCCAACCGTAGTCGCCAATCGGGCCAACATAGACAAACCCGACCTTGAACGGATCGTCCTCAGCGCTCGCAGGCCCAACGCTCAGCGCCGCGGCCAGCAACGCGGACGCCGCAAGCTTTGTCAAAAATCCCATCAGAGTGGAGCTCCCTCTTCGTCGTCGTTGTGCGGCGCGGCCATCGTCAGCCGCGCACGATCTGGCCCGCGGTGATGCAACTTTTGTGCAAGCTCACCTCCCGGCGTGAAACACTTTGCCCAAGTCCGCCGGCGCGCCCTGATGCGTCCGCACCCGGCTCGACGAAATCAGCACCAACACCAGGATCGTCATCAGGTACGGCGAGGCCGACAGCAACGTCACCGGCACCCCCACCTCCGCCACCTGCAACCTGAGCTGCAACACCGAAATCCCGCCAAACAAATAAGCGCCAAAAAGCACGCGCCACGGCTTCCATGAGGCGAACACCACCAGCGCCAGCGCGATCCAGCCCGCGCCCGCCGTCATCCCCTCAATCCAGTTCTGCACGCGCATGACCGACAGGAACGCCCCGCCGAGCCCCGCACACGCGCCGCCAAACAAGATCGCCAAAAACCGCACCCGGACCACCTTGTAGCCCAGCGCATGGGCCGCATCATGGCTTTCGCCCACCGCCCGCACCACCAGCCCAGCGCGCGTGTGGCCGAGCACGAACCACACCAACACGACGAGCGCGATCGACAGATAAATCATCGGCGGATGGCCGAACACCACCGGCCCCACCACCGGCCACTCGCTGATCGGAGGCGGGAACAAATCCAGCGGGACCGGCACCGGCTGCCCGGGATAGCCAACACCCAAAAGCGCCGCCAGCCCCAACCCAAACAGCGTCAGCGCCAACCCGGTCGCCACCTGATTGGCCAGCAAAATCAGCACCAAAAAGCCAAAGATCGCCGCCAAGACCATGCTGCCCAGCATGCCCGCCACCATCGCAAGCAGCGTCGATCCCGTCTCCACAGCAACGATGAAACCGGTCACCGCACCGATCACCATCATCCCCTCAACGCCAAGGTTGAGAACGCCGGATTTCTCCACCACCAGCTCGCCGATGGCCGCAAACAGGATCGGCGTCGATGCCACGATCAACGCCACGGCCAGCGTGACAGGGTCGATCATGCCGCCACCCTCCGCGCCGTCAGCCGGATCCGATAGGTCGACAAAACGTCCAGCGCGAGCAGGAAGAACAACAGCATCCCCTGAAACGCCTGGATCGCCGGCGCCGGAATGCCCAGCATCAGCTGCGCCAGCTCGCCGCCAATATAAGTGAGCGCCATCAAAAGCCCGGCGAACAGAATGCCAATCGGGTTCAACCGGCCCAAAAACGCCACGATAATCGCTGTGAACCCGTAGCCGACGTTAAAGTCGATGGAGATCTGCCCGCCCGGCCCCGACACCTCAAACAGCCCCGCCGCCCCCGCAAGCGCCCCCGACACGCCAAGGCACAGAAGCACCATTCGGCTCGCGTTCACCCCGGCAAACCGGGCAGCCCGCGGCGCCTGCCCCGACAGCCTGATCTGGTAGCCCACCACATGCCGGTTCAGCACCACATACGCCGCGATCACGGCAATCATCGCCGCCACCACGCCCCAGTGCATCCCCGTCCCGGCAATCAGCTCCGGATTGTCCGTCCCCGGATGCCGCGCAAGGTTACGGCTCCCCGGAAACCCCATGGCATCAGGATTGCGCAGCCAGTTTGTCGCCGCAGACGCCAGCACCGCCTCGGCCACATAAACCAGAAGCAGCGACACCAAAATCTCGTTGGTCCCAAACCGTGTCTTCAACACGCCCGGGATCATCGCCCACAGCCAGCCCCCAAACAGCCCGGCGAGCACCATCCCAGGAAAAATCAGCACACTTTCAGACGGATAAAACGCGAGCCCAAACGCAGCACCGCACAGCGCGCCGATAATGTACTGCCCCTCAGCGCCGATGTTCCAAATGCCAGCGCGAAACCCAAGACTGAGCCCCACGGCAATCAAAATCAGCGGCGCTGCCTTCACCAAAAGCTGCGGGCGGGAATAGCTCGCAAACTGCTCAGAAAAGATTGGATCCCAAAAGATGATCCTGATCGCCGCAATCGGATCCTTGCCCAGAGCCGCAAACATCACCGCCCCGGCGATCATCGTCAGCAGCACCGCCACAAACGGCGTTGCAACACCCCAAAACCTGGACGGCGCTTCGCGTTTCTCCAGCGTGATCATCAAACGGTTTCAGCCTCTGGCGCCGCCGCGCCGCCCAGCATCAGCCCCACCTCACGCATCGTCAGCGACACGGCATCCCGGGGCGCCGACAGCCGGCCCGCATTGAGCGCACAAAACCGGTCGGAAATGGCGAGCACTTCATCCAGATCCTGGCTGATCACGATCACCCCAGCCCCGCCCCGCGCAAGCTCCAAAAGCGCGGTCCGGATCGCAGCCGCGGCCGACGCATCCACCCCCCACGTCGGCTGATCGACGATAAAGACATCCGGCGCCTGCAACATCTCGCGCCCCACAACGAACTTTTGCAGATTACCCCCCGACAGCGCCGGCGCCGCAGCCCCCGGGCCTGGGGTAACAACGGCAAACTACTCAATAATCTGGTCGGCACCCCCGCGCGCCCGGCCCCACCAGATCAACCCATGCGCCACCAGCCCGTACCGCGTCCGCCCCGTCAAAAGCCCGTTCTCAATCAAGCTCATGTCCGGCACTGCAGCGTGCCCGATCCGCTCCTCCGGCGCGCCCAACAGCCCACGCTTGCGCCGCTCCTCCGGCCCCAAATGGCCCACCGGCTCGCCCCGCAAGCGGATCGCATCAGGCGCCAAAACCCGCTCACCCGACAGCGCCGCAAAAAGTTCGCTCTGCCCGTTACCGGCAACGCCCCCAATACCCAGCACTTCGCCCGCCCGCACCGTCAGCTCAACGCCTTGCAGCCGGGTGCCAAACGAGGTCGCAGGCTCCATCGTGAGGTTCTGAACACTCAAGAGAACCTCGCCCGGCTCAGCCCCCCGCCGCGCCGGCTCGGCAAGCGATTTGCCCACCATCATTTCCGCCATGTCCGCCGCCGACACCTCGCGCGGCACACAGCGCGCCACCACCTTGCCGCGCCGCAAAATTGTCGCCGCGTCGCACAGCTTCCGGATCTCCTCCAGCTTGTGCGAAATGAACAGGATCGCCGTCCCCTCCGACGCCAGCTTGCGCAGCGTCTCAAACAAGACGTCCACCTCTTGCGGCGTCAGCACGCTGGTCGGCTCGTCCATAATCAGGAGTTTTGGCTCCTGCAGCAGGCAACGCACGATCTCCACGCGCTGCCGCTCCCCAGCGCTCAGATCGCCGACCAAACTCGCCGGATCGAGCGGTAACCCGTAAGTCGCACTCACCGTCTCGATACGCCGCGCCAAGTCCCGCCGCCCGAGCGGCTCGCGCATCCCAAGATCGATATTTTCCGCCACAGTCAGCGCGTCGAACAGCGAGAAGTGCTGGAACACCATCCCAACGCCCGCCGCCCGCGCGGCCCATGGCTCGGTCGGAGCAAAGGGCTTGCCCATCAGCGACATCTCGCCCGCATCCGGCCGCACCAACCCATAAATCATCTTCACGAGGGTCGACTTACCGGCCCCGTTCTCACCCAAAAGAGCGTGGATTTCCCCCGGCGCCACTTGAAACGAGATGTCATCGCAGGCGCGAACGCTGCCATAGGCTTTCGTCAGCCCGCTCAGCTCCAACAGCGCCGTCACGCCCTCACCGCACCTCTCTGCACCTTCGCCTCAATGAAGATGCAAATTCTGAGCCGAAGGCGAGCACAAACGCCAGGCCCGAACGGAGCGCACCAACCCTAAGCCGCCCCAGACCCAGCAGGAACCAGCTGCGCAGCCCACCCCATAAGGGCGTCCAAATCCGGCGCAATTTCCAAGGCATGACCATCGGAAAAGGTCTGGAAAGCTTCACGGTGTGGCGCATTCACGGCAACCAGCACCGGCATGTCCGCCGCCAGAGCATGGCCGATGACCTGGCAGAAGCCGCGCCCCTCCGCCTCGTGCTTGCCGAACTTATTGATCACCACAATATCGGCGCCGCGCCCTAGCGCTGCCTCCACATCGGCCACCGCCAACTCCAACGCACCCGCATCAAGCCGGCACCCTTTGGCTCCAGGCCCGCGGTCCTCCGAAATCTTGAACTCTTTGCCAGAGGGATGCGCCGTCACGATCATATCGCAGCGTTCCGCCCCCGCCCGCAGCGGGTTGCGCTGAACGCTGCCGCACACCCGCACGCCGCGCCCCACAAGCTCTTCAACAAACTGGCAAAGCAGCGCGTCAGTCACCCCCGCCCGCCCGGTCTGCACAAAGGCGAGCGGCGCTAGATCCGGCACGACCGGCAACAAACGAACATTTCCCCACACGCCACCAACTGCTCGGCGTTGCCAAACACATGCGCCCCACCGTCCCGTGGCTGCACAAGCGCGATCCCCGCCGCTTGCGCCACCGACACCGCATAGGCCGTCGGCGCAGACACCGCCACGATCACCCCACAGCCCGCCATCGCCGCCTTCTGCACCAGCTCCACCGAGATGCGCGACGTCATCACGAACGCGCCCTCACACGCAGGCCGACCGGCGCGCAGTAAAGCCCCGATCAGCTTATCGAGCGCGTTGTGCCGCCCCACATCCTCGCGCGCCAAAACGATCCCCCCGCCAGGCACCAAGAACCCCGCCCCATGCACCGCCCGCGTCGCATCATGGAGCGGCTGATGCGCACGCAACGCCGCCGTCGCCCCCTCAAGCTCCCCCGCCGACCAGGGCCGCTCATCGGCCGGCCCCGCGGGTACAGTCCGCCCCGCCGCCTCGCGGCTATCGATCCCGCACAGCCCGCATCCCACCGGCCCCGCCATCAACCGCCGGCGCGATGCCAGGGCCACAGAGGCATCCCGCTTCAGCCAAAAGCGCGCTTCAATCCCGGCCTCGTGCGGCGCGACCTCAAACCCCGAAACATCACCAAGGCCCGCGACAAACCCTTCGCTGACCGCAAACCCCAGCGCAAAATCCTCAAGGTCGTTAGGACTGGCGAGCATCACCGCAGCCGTGGAGCCGTCAAAAACCACCGCAACCGGCACCTCTTCGGCGAGCGTGCGGTCCACAGCCGCGCCGTCCAGCGTGTGCGCGACAGCCCCGCGCTTCCCCACCCGGCCCCCGTCCAAGGCATCCATATCGGTCCGCCCCCTAACGGCCCACGCCGTCCACCAACGCCCGCCCGCTCTCGGTCAAACGGTAGTGCATCTTTTGCGAGCGCTCACTATGCCGTTCCACCGCCACCAGGCCTAGCTCCGATGACAGTGTCGTCACCGCACGAATGATCAAAGCGTGGCCCACCCCCAACTCCCGCGCAAACGTCTTCGTATCGCTCACCAAACCCAAATAACTAGCCGCCAAAACACCAGCCCCCAGCGCATCGAGAGTGTCCGGGTTCTCAGCCAAAAGCGCACGGATCAGCACAGCCATCTCATCGGCCACATTATCGTTAGCGCTGTCACCCGGATGCGCGGCCATCGCCCAACCCCTCATTGCGGCCGCAGCTGCTGACCCAAAACCCAGCCACGCTGATCCTGCCAGCTCACATGACACCACGCCCCGTCCAGCGCCGCCACACGCTCTGACCGGTCCATATCCAGCCACTGCGCAGCCCCAATGCGCGGAATGCAGCCATCGACAACGGAGACATCCCGCGCATCCGCCGGCAGCTCGCCAATCACGGCAAACCGAGGTCCCGGCGCCTGCCGCACCTCAGCCACCCCTTTTCCGGCCACGCGAAGCCCCCGCCCAAAAGCAGCGCCGCCGGTAGGATCCAACAGGTCAGCAAGCTCATCGGCCGGCGGCGGTGCATCAGCCAAAAACTCAAGCACCAACTCATCATCAAACACGCCCGTTACCTGGCAGTTGGACGACACCCGCGGCGCCTCACCCCGGAAAACGATCCGCAGAACTGCCCCCACCACAACGCCCTCAACAGCGTAAGCAAACACCCCGCAGTCGCCCGTAAAAAGCCGCGCAGTGCCCCGCAAGCGCCCATCCACGACGTCGCCCTCAAACAGCAACGCCCCTTGCTGCGCCCCGCGCTTGCTCAACCCCTCGCGAGGCGCCCAATACCACGCAACACGCCGCTCCCCCGGCCCGCTCTCCCAAGCAAGGCCAGACCCGTCATGGGCCCGGAGTACAACCGCATCGCCACCAAAGGAGGCCCGCCAAACACCATCATCATTGCGGACCCGAACCGCCTCGAGCGTAAACTTTTCGGCAAGCGCCGCATCCGCCACCTCGGCCCGCAAGTCGGCCAGAAAACGGTCCAGCACCGGAATCGCTCGCGCACAATTGGCAAGGATCCAACGCCCATCCCCACCAGCAGTCGGCAATCCATTGTCCCGAGCGATATCATCCAGCCGCATTGAGCCGCTCTGCCCAAGCCGCTCCAGTTCGCCATCAATGCTTGCCTGCAACTCCTGCACCGCCCGGCACTGCGCGCTGCTCTCGTCCGCCCGCACCACCGTGCCCTGGGCCGCCACCAACACCACCCCCGCAAAAACCCGCTGCGCAAGGGTCCTCAAGCCCATCGTCATCCACGCCACTCCTTGCGCGAAAATACCACGGTCCGAATGACCCGATCCGGACCACCAAGGCAAACCCCACCCCAACAAGTCCGTATGCACCGCGATGGGCTAATCACCCCGCCCATGCTAGGCCGAATTCATGGCAGATGCTGGATCGGTCACCATGAAGCCAGGCTTTGCGCCGATCGCCGCGCACACCACCCTCTCGCCCCACATCTCAGCCGCGGCACGCCGCGCGGCCATAACCCGCACCATCGCCCATGCGCCCGCTTGACGGCATCCGCGTCCTCGACCTCACCAACGTCCTCGCCGGGCCGTTCTGCTGCCACCAGCTCGCCCACCTCGGCGCCGACGTCATCAAGGTGGAAGCCGCTGGCCGCGGCGACCTCGCCCGCAACCTTGGCGCCGACCACGAGCTCAACGCAGCTGGCATGGGCGTCTCGTTCCTCGCCCAAAACGCCGGCAAACGCTCCGTCACCGTCAACCTGAAACACGACGCAGGCCGCGCGCTCTTCCTGCGCCTCGCAGCCACCGCGGATGTGCTGGTCGAAAACTTCCGTCCCGGCGTGATGGACCGCCTCGGCGTTGGCTACGACACCCTCAAGCCCATCCGCCCCACCCTCATCTACTGCGCGATTTCTGGCTTCGGCCAAGACGGGCCATGGGTCCATCGCCCCGCCTACGATCAGATCATCCAGGGCGCATCAGGCGTCATGTCGATCACCGGCGCCCCGGACAGCGCCCCTTTACGTGTCGGCTACCCCATCGCCGACACCATCGGCGGCCTTACCGCAGCGATGACCATCGGCGCCGCCCTCAACGCCGACCCGCGCGGCACCTTCATCGATGTGTCCATGCTGGAAGCTACGCTTGCCACCATGGGCTGGGTCGTCTCCAACCACCTCATCGCAGGCGTCCCCCCCGCCCCGCGCGGCAACGAGAATCCCACCTCAGCCCCCTCCGGCGCGTTCCAATGCGATGGCAGCCTCATCAACATCGCGGCGAACAAAGACGAGCAGTGGCACGCGCTCGCAAAGCATCTGGGCCGCGCCGACCTCCTCGACCGCCCCGAGTTCGCCACCCGTCAAATGCGCACCCAAAACCGGGACGCGTTGCGTGGCGAACTGGAAACAACTCTTAAATCGCGCCCCGCCAGCGCGTGGGAGGATGAACTCAACCGCATCGGCGTTCCCGCCGGCGCCATCCTGACTGTGCCCGAGGTTCTCGCCACGTCCCAAATCGCCGACCGCGGCATGCTCGGCACTTTCGAAAACGTCGATGGCGTCGGCCGCGACATCACCGTCGTGCGCACCGGCTTCAAACTCGACGGGCAAGCACCGGACGTCGCCACCCCACCGCCAACCCTCGGCGCACACAACGCCGAAGTCTTCGGCGCACTTGGAGTGTCGGAAGACGAACTCGCAAAACTCCAATCACAGGGCGCTATCTGAGTGAACGGACCAACGTCGCGACTTAGAGCGGGTCACGCCATCACGGAAGCATCCGACGGGGAGAGGGCGTGTGCAGGC
>CAKZYH010000133.1 GCA_937884725.1 uncultured Paracoccaceae bacterium | reverse complement strand
ATCGCGCTCACCGAAGCCGGCCGCCTCTACCTCGACGCCATCGAGCCGGTCCTGGAAGCGATGGCCGACGCCGACAGCGCCGCTTCGATGGCCGCGAGCGAGGTCGCTGGAACGCTCAGGCTCAGCGCGCCTGTCTCATTCGGGATCCGCGAGATCGCGCCCCTCTTGCCAGAGCTTGCGACCGAGCATCCCAAGCTCACCGTCGACCTCGGCCTCAACGACCGCGTGGTCGACCTGCTGGAGGAGGGGTGGGACCTCTCCATCCGGATCGGCGAGCTGACATCGTCCAGCATGATCGCCCGCCGCCTCGCCCCCTGCCGCCTCGCAGTTTGCGCCGCGCCGTCCTACCTCGCCGCCCACGGCACGCCCCGCACAGTCGCCGACCTTAGCGCCCACACCTGCCTCGGCTACACGCTCTCGCGCGCCGCCGGTGCCGACCGCTGGTCGTTCGAGGGCGGTGAGACCGTCACCATCGATGGCTCGCTCCGCGCCAACAACGGCGATGTGTTGGTCGCCGCCGCGGTCGCAGGGCAGGGCATCGTGTACCAGCCCACGTTCCTGGTCCGCCGGGAGATCGCCGCCGGCGAACTCGTGCCGCTCACCCTCGACGCTGCCCCCGCCGAACTCCCCGGCGTCTACGCCGTCTATCCCGCAGACCGCCGCCCACCCGCCAAAGTGCGCGCCACGATCGATTTCTTCGCCGCCCGCTTCGGCCCGGAGCCACCTTGGGACGCCCCGTACCACTGAGGCGTTGCGGCCATGGCATTGCCCGTGCATTCCTTGCGGTTGAATTCGGCGATGAGCCGCGTGGAGCCGTCATGACCCTTCTCAACATTCACGATCTGACGGTGGAATTTCCCACCCGCCGCAAGCGGATCGTCGCGGTGGACAAGGCCAACCTCACCGTGGAGCCCGGCCAGATCCACGGGCTGGTGGGCGAATCGGGCGCCGGCAAATCCACCATCGGCGCCGCGATCATGGGCCTCCTCGGTGCGCCAGGCCGCATTTCTGGGGGTGAGATCATCTTCGGCGGCAGCGCCATCTCCGGCATCGACCAGAAGGCGATGCAAGCGCTGCGCGGCAAGCGCATCTCCATGATCTTCCAAGATCCGCTCACCAGCCTCAATCCGCTCTTCACCGTCCGCCGCCAGCTCACCGAGACCATTCTCCAGCACCTCGACGTCACCAAGGCGGAGGCCAACCAGCGCGCCCGCGACCTTATCGACCGCGTCGGCATCCCTAACCCCGAAGTCCGGCTCGACCAGTACCCGCACCAGTTTTCCGGCGGCATGCGCCAGCGCGTGGTGATCGCCCTCGCGCTCTGCTCCGAACCCGACGTCATCATCGCCGACGAGCCGACAACCGCCCTCGACGTTTCGGTCCAGGCGCAAATCCTCGACCTGATAAAATCGCTCGCCCGCGAGCGGGAGGTGGGCGTCATCCTCATCACCCACGATATGGGCGTGATCGCGGAGACCACCGACAAGGTCACCGTCATGTACATGGGCGAGGTCGTGGAAAGCGGAGACACGTCCGAGGTCCTCGGCAACCCGCAGCACGAGTACACGCGCTCGCTCATCGCCGCCGTCCCGCGCCCGCACGTGAAGGTGCACCGCTTTCCGCAGATCAGCTACGGCGGCCGCGAAACGCGCTTTGCCATCGAGGACCTGTCGCGCGACTGGCCCGCCTCGCAGCACGACAAAGACAAACCGCTAGTGGAGGCGAAAAACCTCACCAAAAAGTTCTTGGAGAAGGGCAGCATCTTCCCCTGGGCCCGCCAATATTTCACCGCCGTCGATGATTTCAGCTTCGACATTATGCCAGGAGAAGTTTTTGGAATCGTTGGCGAATCAGGCTCCGGCAAGTCCACCATCGCCCGCATGATTTGCGGCCTCTACCACATCGACGGCGGCACTGTAGCGTTCGATGGGAAGGTCGTCAGCGACCTCACAGATGCGAAAGCGCAAGACGAGTACCGCCGCCAAATCCAGATGGTGTTTCAGGATCCCTACTCCTCACTCAACCCGCGCATGCGGGTGGACAAGGTGGTCGCCGAGCCCATCCGCCACCACAAGCTGCTCCAGGGCCGCGCGGTCAACGACCGGGTGGACGAGCTGCTCGAGCGCGTTGGCCTCGGCGCGGAGGCAGGCCTTCGCTACCCGCACGAATTTTCCGGCGGCCAGCGCCAGCGCATCGCCATCGCGCGCGCACTCGCCACCCAGCCGAAGTTCCTCATCTGCGACGAGCCCACCAGCGCGCTCGACGTCTCGATCCAGGCGCAAATCCTCAACATTCTCAAAGACCTTCAGGAATTCCTCGGCCTCACGATGCTGTTCATCAGCCACGACCTGCCCGTGGTCAGGCAAATGTGCGACCGCGTCGCGGTGGCCAAAAACGGCCAACTAGTCGAGCTGCAAAAAACCGACGATCTGTTTGCCAACCCGCAGACCGAGTACACCAAAGAGCTGCTGCGCCTCATGCCCAAGCTCGACGACCTCTCCGATGAGGGGATCGCCGAAGAGGTCGCTCTCGCCGGCTAGCTAGAGTTGCGCGGCGACCGAGGCCGCCGCTTGGGGCTATCCAGCGTCAGCCCGATGACCACGGCCTGGTCGCCAAACTTCTCACGCAGGCGATCCACCGCCCGTTCCGCCTCCCCAAGGCGCGCCGCGTGCGGATCAAAAAGGTCATCCCCATCGGCGTCCACATCGTCGCTGAGGTGCGACAGGCCAATCCCAATCAGCCGAAAACGCCGCCCCGGGTGCTTGGCCAACTCTGCATCCAAAAGCCGCCGCCCGCTGGCAAACACCCTGTGCGCCATCGCCGTCGGACGATCGAGCGTTTCAGCGCGCGTGTGATTGCGAAAATCCGGCGTCTTCAGCTTCAGCGTCACCGTCCGCCCCGCAAACTCTGCCGATTTAGCGCGCGTCGTGATCTTCTCCGACAGGTGCCGCAACAGCGCCAGCAGGGTCTGCCGGTCCGACAAATCATCGTCAAACGTGGTCTCCGCGCTGATCGACTTGCGCTCTGACGACGGATCCACCGCCCGCGCATCACGGCCATGGGCGAGCCGGTAGAGCCGCTGCCCCGTCTCGCCAAAGCGGCGCATCAGGTCGGTCTCCTCCAGCACCTGGAGCTGATGGACATGGGTGATCCCGCCGGACGCAAGCCGTGCCGCAGCAGCGGGCCCAACGCCCGGGAGCCGCGTCACCGGTTCAGGCGCCAACCGCGCCATCGCATCCGCCGCCCCGATCACCGTAAAGCCGCGCGGCTTCTCATGGTCCGAAGCGAACTTTGCCAAAAACTTGTTGGGCGCCAGGCCGATGGAGACGGTAATCCCGATCTCGCCCTCCACCTCCCGCGCAAACTTCGCAAGCACCGCAGCCGGCGGGGCGCCATGCAGCCGCTCTGTGCCCGACAGATCCAGAAACGCCTCGTCGATGGAGATCGGCTGCACCAGCGGCGTCAGGTCCAGCATCTTGGCGCGCACCGCCCGCCCAGCCTCGACATATTTCGGAAAGTCCGGCCGGATCACGACGGCATCCGGGCACGCCTTCAGCGCCTTGAACATCGGCATCGCGGACCGCACCCCATGGATCCGCGCGAGGTAACAGCAGGTGGTCACCACGCCCCGCCGCCCACCGCCAACGATCACAGGCACATCAGCAAGCGCAGGGTTATCGCGCTTCTCAACCGCGGCGTAGAACGCGTCGCAATCCACGTGAGCAATCGACAGGCCGCCAAGCTCGGGGTGGCTCACCTGGCGCGGGCTACCGCAATTGGGGCAACGCGGAGATGCGGCAGCAAAAAGGGATGCGCAATCGCGGCAAAGGGCGGTGGGTGCCGCCGCTCCCATCAGGCCCAGTCGGCGTTCGTCTGGGGCGGCCAGGTGTCGTCGGCCTGGTCGCGCCGGGCAAGGCGCTGCCGCACAACGCCAATCCGCTCCGGCTCAATCTCCTGCGCCTCAGCCACCGCAATCGCCAACGCATCGTCCGACAACACAAAATCCAGGACCGCAGCGGTAAACGCCGGCGAGGTGGCCGCCTGGCGGATGTCAGACGGGTTTAAGCCCGTCAGCGACAGAAAGCGCGACAACACCTCGGTATCGGTGGCAAAATGGGACAACGCGGCGATGGCTATGCCAGTCGCCTCATCGTCGGGGATTGACGGCATGGCGGCGAGCCTCCCAAGGAGAAGCGGCGAATGAGGGGGCGACTATGGGCCATCGGGTGCTGATCGTGGAAGACAATGAGCTCAACATGAAGCTCTTCCACGACCTTCTGGAAGCCCACGGGATGGACATCCTCATGACCCGCAACGGTGCCGATGCGTTGGCGGTCGCAAAGGCCGAACGGCCCGATCTCATCGTGATGGACATCCAACTGCCGGAAATGTCCGGGCTTGAAGTGACGGAAACGTTGAAGGCCGATCCTCAGCTCGCGCCGATCCCCGTCATCGCGGTGACGGCCTTTGCCATGAAAGGCGATGAAGAGCGGATCCGCCAGGCTGGCTGCGAAGCCTATCTGTCGAAACCCATCTCCATCGACAACTTCATCAACACAGTGAAGTCGTTCCTCGACAAGCGCTAGCTACTTAATTTTCGCCTCACGAAATTCCACATGCTTTTTCGCAATGGGATCGTACTTCTTCTTGACCATTTTTTCGGTCATATTGCGGGTATTCTTCTTGGTCACATAGAAAAAGCCAGTGTCGGCGGTCGACAGCAGCTTGACCTTAATGGTGACGGCCTTGGCCATGGTGTACTCCGTCGCGACGGGCGCGCGTTAAAAGCGTGAAGGACTGTGGAATGGGGCGCCGACCAAGCTGTGTCAAGCGCGCCCAGCCCGGCTCAACCTGACAAGGCCCAGCACCACGTATGCAATGAAGATGACCGCGATGGCGACCGCAAAGCCGTGCGGCTCCCAGACGTCGAGCCCAGCGCCAAGCGTCACCGGCCCGATCAGCATGCCGATGGCATACATCATCACGAACGCTGCGTTGGCTTCGGCTAGCTCCGCGCCCTTGTAGCGCGCGCCAAGGTGAGTCAGCCCCACCGTATAAAGCCCCGCCACAATCCCACCGGTAATGAAGAGGACCACCAAAAGCGCCGTGTAGTTGTCGCTCACAAAAGGCAGCGCAATCGCGCCTAGCGCGCCGATAAAGCTACACAGGATGAGGAGGAGGCGCCGGTCCATCTTGTCGGCAAGATAGCCAATGGGGATCTGGCTGAGCACATTGCCCACCGCAATCGCTGAGACGAGCACCACCGCCGCTTCGCTCGAGAGCCCCAGCGCCGTGCCATAAAGCGGCAAAATCGCCGTCCCGCCCGACTCCACCGCCCCAAACACAATCGCTGCCACCAGCGCGAGCGGCGTCAGCCACAAAAATCGCAACAGGTTGTTGCTAACGCCGCCATGCAGCTCCGGCTCCTGCCCGCGCACCAGCGCCACCGGCAGCGCCGCCACAGCGAGCGCCGCAGCCCCGCACAAAAACGGCGCGATCCCTTCCGTGCCCACAAGCGCTAGTATGAGCGGCCCGAGCGCAATCCCCACCGACAAAAACGCCGTGTAGACGCCCACAATCAGCCCCCGCCGGCTGTCAGGCGCCAGCGAGTTGATCCAAAATTCGGTGAGCGCAAAGCTCGCCGTCACCGCCGCCGCAAAGGCAAACCGCAGTGGGAACCAAAGCAAAAACTCCTCGGCGTAGTAAAACCCCATCAGCGAGGCGCACATCACCGCAAACGACAGTATGATGAGGTTCGCCGTCCCAACACGAACCGCGACGGCGGTCACGAACGGCAGCACTATGATCGCCGCGACGCCGGCCGTCGCAGTGTTGAGTCCCACCAGCGACGCGCTAATCCCACGCCGCTCCAGCACGATGGAGAGCAGCGGCAACGACAGCGAGAGCGCCAGTCCGACCCCGGTGATGCCTGAGATAACCGCCGCCAACGCCAGCCAATTGATAGGTTGGCTGGACGCCTCTGTCTCTTCGGTCGGGGCTTGGCGCTGGTCCATGGGTCACGCTGTGGACGATGAGGTCATCCTGTCGCAGATCGGAGCGTACCACGCCAGCCCTCGCAGCGGACCAGGCGTGCCATTCAGCAATGCGCCGCGAACAGCAACGAGATCGCGCTACAGCACGTCCCGCACGAAGCCATCGCCGCGCATGCGATAAAACGGCACCGGCGGATCGGTGACGAACGCGCCATCAGTGCGCAGCCGCTCCTCCAGTTCCTCCAGCACAGTCACGGTGATGGCCGGAAGGTCTTTCTGCCGCGCTTCCGTCAGCGTCAGCCAGTCGATGGCTTCCAGCTCCGCGTCCTCCGACAAGCGGCTTGGGTCTTCCGCGACCACAGCCGAGCGTGGCACAGCGAAAAAGCGCGTGTCGAACCGGCGCGGACGGCGTGGCGGAGTGATCGCGCGGGCAATGAACGACAGCGCCGACAAATCAAGCGAGATGCCACGCGAGGCAAAGCCCTCAAAGTCAGCGCCGCGGGGCAGGGGGCCGCCGCGCCGGCCAATCAAAAGGCCCGTTTCCTCATACGCTTCCCGGATCGCGCAAACGCCAAACCCGCGCGCCAGTGCTGGCGTCATCCGTCGCCCACCCTTGGCCGTCAGCCGCGCCAGCGTCCGCGTGCGGTAACGTCCACCCACGCGCGCAACCATGTCGCCAGCGTCGAGCCGGCCGCCCGGAAACACAAACTGGTTCGGCATAAAAACATGCTTGTGGCTGCGCCGCCCCATCAGCACCCGCGGCCCATCCGGGTCAATGATGATGATCGACGCGGCGTGCCGAATGGGGACCGGCGCAAACGACTGGTCGCGCTCCGCCTCGTTCAGCCGCTTCGTCAGAGCGTGAGCGCCATCCATCAGGGCGCGCCGGCCCCTTGAGGCGCGAAACCGTGCATCCGGTTGGCCCATTGATAGCCCACCAACGCCCCCTTCACGGGCCGCAGCAGCGCCAGGCACAAAACCACCGTGAGCGGCAAGAAAACCGCCCCATGGAGCCACAGCGGCGGCGGCGCAGTCTGCTCCCACCACAGCATCAGCGCGACAACCACGTGCCCGACGATGAACATCACAACATACGGCGGCGCGTCATCGGCGCGGTGGTGATGCAACTCCTGTCCGCAGTGGGAGCATGTGTGGGAGATGCCCAAAAAGCCGTCAAACATCCCGCCCTTGCCGCACTGCGGGCACTTGCCCTTCGCACCGCGCGCGAGGGCCGTTTGCAACGAACGTGGTCTCATCGCCGGCGTCTGCCTCCCCGTTTCGCGCCGTGCCGGGGCTCGCGCCGGCCGCCTTTCGCGGGCGCGCGGCGTTGAGGGCGACGCGGCGCCGCCGTGCCCTCATGGCGCACAATATCAAATCGCAGTCCGCCCGATAGGGGGGCCGCCTCCAGAAGCCGCACCGTCACCTCATCGCCAAGGCGGAAAGTCGTCCCGCTTTCCTCACCGATGAGCGCATGGGCCACCTCATCGTAGACCAGGTATTCGGCAAGAAGCGTGCTGATGGGCACAAAGCCGTCGGCGCCCGAATCGCTCAGCTTAATAAACAGCCCCGCCTTCGTGACGCCCGCGATTCGCCCCTCAAAGTTGGCACCCATCTTGTCGGCGAGCCAGGTGGCAATCAGCCGGTCGATGGTCTCCCGCTCCGCCTGCATGGAGCGGCGCTCTGTGGCACTGATCGCCTCACCGATGGCGGTGAGATCGGCCATCTCAGCGTCCGTCAGCCCATCCTCGCCAAGCCCCAACGCACGGATCAGCGCGCGGTGCACGATAAGGTCCGAATAACGTCGGATCGGCGAGGTAAAGTGCGCGTAGCGGCGCAGATTGAGCCCAAAATGGCCAAGGTTGCCCGGCGCATACTCCGCCTGCGTTTGGCTGCGCAGCACCACCTCATTCACAAGCTGCCCGTTCGGCGTGCCCTCCACCTTGGCCAAAATCGCGTTGAACTGCATCGGCTTCAGGTGCGCCCCGCGCGCCAACCGAATGTCGAGCGTTGCCAAAAACTCCCGCAGCGCATCGGTTTTTTCCGGGCTCGGCGCATCGTGCACGCGGTAAAGCAGCGGGATCTTGTGCTCCTCGCAGATCTCCGCGGCCGCAACGTTCGACTGGATCATAAACTCCTCAATGAGCTTATGGGCATCCAGCCGCTCTGGCACGATAACGCGGTCAACCCGCCCCTGAGGCGTCAGCACAATCTTGCGCTCCGGCAGATCAAGCTCTAGCGGCTCGCGCGCCTCCCGCCCCCGCTTTAGGCACGCATAGGCAGCCCACAGATCGGCCACGATGGGCGCAACGTCCGCCTCCGTCCCATCAGCGATCTTCTGCGCGTCCGCATACGCCAGGCGCTTGGCAGAGCGCATCAGCACGCGGTGGAAGCTGTGCCGCGTTTTGCGCCCATCCTTGGCAAACACCATGCGCACCGCCATCGCCGGCCGCACCTCGCCCTCCCGCAGCGAGCAAAGGTCGTTGGAAATGCGCTCCGGCAGCATCGGCACGACCCGGTCGGGAAAATACGTCGAGTTGCCCCGCAGCTTCGCTTCCCGGTCCATCGGCGAGCCCGGCCGCACATACGCCGCCACATCGGCAATCGCGAC
>CAKZYH010000132.1 GCA_937884725.1 uncultured Paracoccaceae bacterium | reverse complement strand
TAGCCAAGGCCGAAGCGCATCATGGCTTTGCGTAGTGGGGGCACGTTGGCGGCGAGGGTGAGGCCGGCGGTGCGCGCGATGGTGACCGGCAGCGCATCGGTGAGCAGCGAGCGGTTGAGGAGGTCGACACCGATGGTGCGGCCGGTGACGTCAAGGCGCCGTTTACGGTCGTAGTCGCGCGGGACGTTGGTGAGTGACTTCTCGGCTCTGGCGTCCTTCAGAAGCTCGTAAAGGACCTCAACGTCGCGCATGCCAAGGTTGAGGCCTTGGGCGCCGATGGGCGGGAAACGGTGACCGGCTTCGCCCACCAGCACGACCCCCTCGGCGCCGAAACGGCGGGCCATCATGCCTTCCATGGGGATCGTGCCGCGGGGGCCATCGACGCTCATGCGGCCGAGGATGGAGTGGGCGCGCTTTTCGATCTCGCGGGCGAGAGGTTCTGGGTCCATGCCGGCCCAGCGTGCGACCTCGTCGGGGCGGCCCACCCAGACGAGGGACGAGCGGTTGCCGGGCAGCGGAACGAGGGTGAAGGGTCCGGCGGCGGTGTGGAACTCGGTCGAGGTGTTGCCGTGCGGGCGCTCGTGGGAAAGCGTCGTCACAAAGGCGGACTGGTCGTAGGGCCAGCGGCGCACCGAAAAGCCCATGAGGGCGCGCACCTTGGAGTTTGAACCATCGGCCGCGACCACCAGGCTCGCCTTCACCTGGTGCTCGCCGGCGACGATGGTGATGGGATGCTGGCCGGGGCGCATGTCCTCGGCTTTGGCGTCAATCCGCTCTGCACCGCATTCGGCCATGGCGTCGGCGAGCGCTTTGTTGAGCGGGTTGTTGGGCGTGTTGAAGCCGAACTGCTCGAAGCCGATTTCGTGGCTGTCGAACGCGATTTCAGGGGCGCGGGGGAGGCGTTCGGTGTCGTCGATAAGGCGCATGGTGATGAGCGGCGCGGTTTCGTGCTCCACCCGCTGCCAGACGCCGAACGTATCGAGGAGGCGGATGGCGGGCATCAGAAGCGCCGTGGTGCGCGGATCGTGCGGCGCGAGGGGTGCGACCATGGCGGTGCGCCAGCCGGCTTTCGCCGCGGCGAGCGCAGCCATGGCACCCGTGGGACCGCCGCCGACGACCGCCACGTCCACCTCCACTGGCGCCGTGTGGCGCAGGAGAATGGGAGCGTTGCGTTCGGCCATATCCATCACGGAGCTTCCTTCAGGTTGATCGCCCACGGGGACACAACTAACGTCCCGCCACGACAAAGCGGAGAGGGCAAATGACGCACGCCATAGTGGTCCACGAAACCGGCGGGCCAGATGTGCTGCGCTTTGAAAGCGTGGACGTGGGTGACCCCGGTCCCGGCGAGATCCGTGTTCGCCACACCGCGATTGGGCTCAACTACATCGACACGTATTTTCGGACCGGCCTTTATCCGCCCCCGGGTGGCCTTCCCATGGTGCTGGGCATGGAGGCGGCCGGCGTTGTGGAGGCCGTTGGCCCGGACGTGACGGGCTTTGCCCAAGGGGAGCGAGTGGCCTATGCCTCGCCCATCGGCAGCTACGCTGAGGCGCGGGTGATGCCGGCGGCGACGGCGGTGAAGGTGCCCGCGGGTGTCAGCGATGAGGCGGCCGCTGCGATGATGCTGAAGGGTATGACGGCGCGGTATCTGCTCCGCGAGGTCTATGCCGTTGGGCCTGAAACGACGCTTTTGATGCACGCGGCCGCGGGTGGCGTGGGCCTGATCCTCGGCCAATGGGCGTCGGCGCTCGGCGCAACGGTCATTGGGACCGTGTCGACGGCGGAAAAGGCTGCGCTCGCCAAGGCGAACGGGTACCAGCACGTCATCAACTATCGCGAAGAGGACTTTGCGGCGCGGGTGGCTGAGATCACCGATGGGGCGAAGTGCGACGTGGTGTATGACGCGGTGGGCAAGGACACGTATCCGGCCTCGCTGGATTGCCTGAAGCCGTTTGGGCTTTGGGCGTCGTTTGGTCAGGCGTCGGGGCCGATCACCGACTTTAACCTGGGGCTGTTGGCGCAGAAGGGGTCGCTGTTTGCGACGCGGCCGACGCTGTTCACTTATGTTGCCACGCGCGAGCGGTTGGAGGCGAATGCGGCGGATCTGTTTGCTGCGGTGGGAAGCGGGCAGGTGACGATACCGGTCAACCACCGTGTGCCGTTGGCGCAGGCGGCGGATGCGCATCGCGCCCTTGAGAGCCGGCAGACCACCGGCGCGACGGTGCTGATCCCTTGAGCGACACGCAGGCCTCCGACATGGGCGATGGAACACGGCAACGCCGGGCATGGGCGCGCAACGAGGTCGCCAACCTCAGCCGCGAGATGGTGGCGATGCTGACCGATCTGGTGCAGCACAACACCGAAAACCCGCCGGGCCTGACGGAAGACATCATCGCCCACCTTGCCGATCTGCTAGAGGCGCGGGGGCATGAGGTGGAGCGCCACCCGGTACCGGGGCCGTTTGCGCGGCGGCACGGGCGCAGTGAGGTCACCAACCTCATCGTGCGCAAACGCTTTGGCAATGGGGGGCCGACTGTCGCGCTGCATGCGCCGCTCGATACGCTTCCTGCGGGGGCGGGCTGGCACCGCGATCCGTTCGGCGGAGAGGTGCGCGAGGGGCGGCTTTATGGCCGGGGCAGCAGCGACAGCAAGGGCGACGCGGTGGCCTACATCTTCGCGCTGGAGACGCTGGCGCTGCGGGCGGAACGGCTGTGGGGGCAGGTGGAGCTGCATCTGACGGCGGACGAGGAAAGCGGTGGCTCGCTCGGGCCGGGCTTCTTGCTGTCCCATGGCCTCACGCGGCCCGATGTGGCGATTGGGCCGGGGACGGCGCACCAGGTGGTGACGGGCCAGCTGGGGGTGTTGCAGCTGGAGGTTCTGGTGCGGGGCAGGCAGGCGCATGCCTCGCGGCCCGATGCCGGGATCGATGCCCTGGTGGCGGCGCTGCCGGTGCTGAACGCGTTGCAGGAGGCGATTGCAGGCTCGCCCCATCCCCTGTCGGTGAGCACCATGCGGGCGGGCCGCGGGGTGAATTTGGTGGCGGATGAGGCGCGCTTTACCATCGACCGGCGTCTCGCAGCGGACGAGAAAGCCGACGCTGCGGAGGCGGCGCTGACTGCGCTGATCACGGGCGCATTTACCGATACGCGTGCGTCGCTGGAAATTCGGCGGCTGACGGCGGCTGACCCGGTCCAGCCGACGCTGGCGAGCAACGCGCTGGCCGCGACGATTTCGAGCCATGCGACAGCGGTGATGGAAAAGCCCGTTCCGGTGGTGAACGCGCCGGTGGTGAGCGGTGCGCGGCACTACGCCGAGGCCGGCATTGCGACGGCGCTGTTTGGCGCAGGCTCGGCGACGGTGGCGGAGGGTGTTCCGGCGGGGGGCGATGAGTTTATCGCGCTGGTCGATTTGGACCGGGCCACCGAAACGCTGGCGGCGACGCTGGAGACGCTGCTTACCCGCGGCTAGCGTGCGCGATGTGGGTTTCTGGGCGTGGCCGTAGCGCGATCAGCGGGATGAAGGTGAGCAGCGTTACGATGATCTGCAGGGCGAAGCTGGCGTTGTAGGCGGTGGCGATCGGCTGTGTGGTGGCAACCACGTCGACGACGATGCCAAACACCCACTGGGCGACAAAGGCGAAGGCGAAGACGGCGAAGTTGACGCACGTGTTCACCCGGCCGGCCATTTCGGGGGGGAAGTCTGCGGTGACCATGGCGTAGCTGAATACTGCGATGGTGCCGGTGAGGCTGTATACCAGCCACATGGGGGTCGCGATGGCGGGCGGCAGCACCATCATCAGGACGGTGATGGCAAGGTGCGCGAGCGACACCAAAGCGAACACATGGACGCCTTTGCCGCGTCGTTCAGCGCGGCTCACGATGGCGCCAAACATCAGGAATCCGACCAGGAGGCCGATGGCGCTGAAGCTGAACCAGGCGCTGGCAGCGCGCGGCGACAGGCCTGCCACGTCGGTAAGCCAGGGACCGGACCAGAGCGTCACGACCGACAACAGCGCGATGTGGGACGTGCAAATCAGCGGCGCCAGGCGCCAGAACGAGCGAGCGGTGAAGATGGTTCCGAGATCTTTGGCGAGTTCGGCGATAGGGGTGGGTGTGGCGTCGGCGTGCCGGCGGGGGGCGAGGGCGAAAATCAAAAACGCGGACAGGAGGATGATTTTCGCAAGGATGAAGAACAGGCCCTGCCAGCCTGTGGCAGCGAGGGCGGCTTGGGCGGGGATGCCGCCGAGCGCTGCGCCGAGTGCGCCGAAGGCCATGTGGACGCCTGTAATGAGCGGCAGGCGTTGTGGGCTGAAGGCGATCCGATAGGCGGTGAGCGGGGCCATCAGGACGACCGCGGAACCGACGCCAATGAGGAAGCGGCCGGCCGCGAGGGCGAGGAGTGATGGCGCTAGCGCGAAAATGAGGCAACCCGCGACGGCGATGATGAGTGTTGTGGCCTCCACCAGGCGCGGGCCGTACCGGTCCATCAGGATGCCGAACGGGAGCTGTGCGGCGGCAAATCCGATGAAGTAGACGCTGGTGAGGAGGCCAAGGTCGGCGGCGGTGAGGCCAAGGTCTTCGCTGATGGGGCCGCCCGCCACGGCGTTCACCACCCTGACAAGGTTCGCCACCAGATAGGCAAAGACGAACGGGACGAGGGTGCGCAGGATGATGGGCATCAGCCCGCCATAGCACCTTTCGGTATGCTGGATAGGTCGATCAGCCCGTCGCGCGGCCCGACGACATGATGAGGCGCGCGCCGACGGCCGTGAACATGACCGCCAAAACAGCGTTGAGCGGGCGTTGCGCCTTGCCATACGCGCGGCCGACGGCGGGTGCGGAGAACACGAATGCGTAAGCGCCGAAGATGAGGGCGCTTTGCAGGCCCACCGCTGCAATCACCGTGAGGAGTGTGAGCGTGGTCGCATCGGCGGGGACGCCGACGGCGTAAAGGCTGGTGAAGAACAAGATCGCCTTAGGGTTGGTGAGGTGAAGGGTGAGGCCTCGGCGGAAGGCTGCTGCGACCTGGTGCGCGGCGGGCGCTGACGGAGTGGGGCGCAGCGCGGCCTTCGCGGACTGGATGCCGAGCCAGATGAGGTAACAGGCGCCTGCGATGCGCACGGCATCGGTGAGCCAGGGTGTCACAGCGAAGACGGCGCCGAGACCGAAGGCTGCGCCCACGGACCAGGTGAGGGAGCCAAGGACGATCCCTGCCGCCATGGTGAGCGCCGTGCGCCGGCCGTCGCGGGCGGCTGTGTGGGCTACCGCCAGCGTTGCCGGGCCTGGCGACGCAGTGCTGACGAAGGCCATGCCCAGGATGAGGCCCAGCTGCAAAGTGTCCATGGGTCCTCTCCGGTCAGGCTTTGAACTGGTCTACGAAAGCGCGGTCGAGATGGTTTTTCCAGCGCCAAACCCAGCGGCCTTCTATGACGACACCGTTGCGGGTGCCGACGGCGGAGCGCTCGCCGGTGGAGACCAGGATCAGACTGTTGCGCTGTAAGGGGGCGTTTTGCAGCGGCTCGTTGGCGCTCCAGCGGCGGATGGCCTTGGCGAGGAGCGGGCCGGTGCGCACCGAAAAGACGCCCGCCTTGGGGCGCGGGTCGTCGACGCGCGTGCCGGCATCCCCGGCGATGAGCACGTTGGGGTGGGACAGCGATTGAAGGCTGTTGGAGGCTGCGAAGAAACCGTCATTGTGCCGCGCGAAAGGCGTTTGCGCGAGCCAGGCTTGGGGCGCGGCGCCGGTGAAGGCGAGGCACACGTCGGCGGGCACGTGGCGGTCTTCGAGGTGGAGGGTGCCGTCTGACACGCCGGTGACGGTGGCGCGGGTGAGGGGCGTGATGCTGCGGCGGCGCATGTGCTGCCCGATTCGCGTTCTCGCGCCGGCCGGCAGCGATGGGGCCATGGCGCCGCCGCGTTCGACGAGGGTCACGGAGGCGTCGGGACGGCGGGTTGCCAGCGACAGTGCAACTTCGACGCCTGCAACGCCGCCGCCGATGACGGCGAAGGAGGCGGCGGTATCGAGGCGGGGGGAGAGGCCCGCGATGAGCTTTGAGAAGGGCTTTGCGGGGATGACAGTCGCGGGGTCGAGAGGCGTTGGTAGGGCGGCGTCGGCGCCGGTGTTGATCACCAAAAGGTCGTACGGGACGGGGCCGGCCGATGTGCGCAGGGCGATGTCATCGGCGCCTTCGATGGTGGCCACCTTGAGAGACAGGCCCCAGCGGGCGGCGAGCGGGGCCAAAGGGATCGTCATATCGTGCTGCGCATAGAGCCCCTCGATCCAGCCGGGGACCATGCCGCTGTAGTGCGCTTGCTCCCCCGCGGAGACGAGCGTGATGTCCGCATCGAGGCTGCCGGCTTGGTGCAGCGCGGCGAGCGCAATAAGGCCCGCGTGGCCCGCGCCAGCAAACACGATGTGGGGTCTGACTTGACCGGTGTTGCGCGGCTGCGGGAAAGGTTTTGTCATTGTGTGAGTAAAACCAAGAAAAGAGCGCCGTCCATGAGCGATGCCGCCTTGCCCGTCAGTCAGTTTGATTCGCCTGTCCGCAGCTATGGCGGATACATCATCGCGTTGGCGCTGATCTCGGTCACGGCCACCTTCATGATCCTGACCGGGATGACTCCGCTGGAGCCCACCCGGGGTGTGATCACGGTGGCGCTGGCCATCAACGCCGTCCTTGTCGGGACGCTTCTGACCGGGGTGGTCTATGAAGCATTGAAGCTCTGGAAGGCGCGCTCAGCGCAGCGTGCCGGAGCCCGGCTTCATGTGCGCATTGTGGCGCTGTTCTCCATTATGGCGGTGCTGCCGGCGCTCCTTGTGATGGTGGTGGCGACGATCACGCTGTCGCGCGGGCTCGACCGGTGGTTCGAGGAGCGCACGCGGGCGATTGTTGCCAACTCGGTGGCGGTGGCGGACGCCTATGTGGGCGAGCACGCGCGGGTGCTGCGGTCGGACTTGGTGGCGATGGCGGCGGATTTGGACCGTGCCAAGACCATCTACGATTTCGAGCCGACCCGCTTTGACAACCTTATGCGCGCGCAGACGGGGCTGCGGCAGCTTCCCGCATCGTTCCTGATCAACGCGGCGGGCGAAGTGCTGGTGCGCACCACGATCGATCCGGACACCGACCTGCGGATGCCGCCGGAGGATGCGCTTGCCGAGGCCATCAAGGGCGGGCCGATCCTGATTGCGCCCGGTGAGGCCGACCAGGTGGGCGGCATCATGAAGCTCGACAGCTATCGCGACACCTATCTTTACATCGCGCGGCTGATGGACCCGCGGGTGAACGGCTTTTTGCGGCTCACCCGGGCGAATGCGCGTGAGTACATCACGCTGGAGCAGTCCCGGCTTGGGCTCTCGGTGGCGTTTGGATTGGTCTATGCCGGCGTTGCGGTCGTGCTGTTGGTGTGCGCGATTTATCTGGGCTTTGGGTTCGCCAACCGGCTGATCACGCCGATCCGGGAGCTGATTGGCGCGTCGGATAGGGTGGCGAAGGGCGATTTATCGGTCGAGGTGCCGGTGCGGTTTTATGATGGCGACATCGCGCACCTAGGCGAGACGTTTAACGCCATGACCTCGCGGCTGAAGCGGCAGCGAGACGACCTGGTGTCGGCGAACGATCAGCTCGACACGCGACGTCGGTTCACCGAGGCGGTACTTGCCGGGGTGAGCTCCGGCGTTGTGGGGCTCGATGCTGACGGCAAGGTGCGGCTCCTCAACCAGCCAGCGGCGGAGATGCTGGGCGTCGATAGCGGGGCGCCGCTGGGGCAGGAGCTGACCGACCTGGTGCCTGAGCTTGCGCCCATGTTTGAGGAGGTGGGAATTGGCGGGCTGATGCAGCGGCCCGAGCAGTTTAGCCTGCGCCGCAAGGGGCGGGAGCGGACCATAATGGTGCGCGCCACCAACGATCAGAGCGGCGAGCGGCCAGGCGCTGTGGTCACGCTGGATGACATTACCGATCTGGTGACGGCGCAACGCGCGTCCGCTTGGGCGGATGTGGCGCGGCGCATTGCGCACGAGATCAAAAACCCGCTCACGCCAATCCAGCTTTCGGCTGAGCGGATTAAGCGGCGTTACGGCAAGCAAATCCGTGAGGACGACCACGAGGTCTTCGATCAGTGCGTGGAGACCATCGTGCGCCAAGTGGGCGACATCGGGCACATGGTGAACGAGTTTTCGAACTTTGCCCGCATGCCGGCGCCGGCCATGGAGCGGCGCGATATTCGCGAGGCCGTGCGTGAGGCTGTGTTCGTTCAGGGCATCGTGAACGAGGCTATCGTGAAGGACACCGAGATCCCGGAGGAGGAGGTTGTTGCCAACTTCGACCAGCGGTTGGTGACGCAGGCGCTGTCCAACCTGGTGAAGAATGCGGCGGAGGCTATCGAGCCCACCAGCGAGGAGGACCGGGGTGGGCCTGGCCGGATCTTCGTGCGGGTGTCGCGCTCGCCCGCGCAGGAGGTGGTCATTGACGTCATCGACAACGGGATTGGGTTTCCGGAGACGGGCCGGGAGCGGTTGCTGGAGCCCTACATGACGACGCGCACGAAGGGGACGGGGCTTGGCCTCGCGATTGTGAACAAGATCGCCGAGGAGCAGGG
>CAKZYH010000131.1 GCA_937884725.1 uncultured Paracoccaceae bacterium | reverse complement strand
CAAAAGGGGTCCTTCTTGGGCGCCGATAAGGGTACCTTTAGCCCGCCGATTGACAGTCTTCTGGTTAACACCGTAGCTCTTGGCAAGGAACCTCAACCTCTATTGACTAGTTTGTCTTGCTCGACGGACCGCCTCTGTCGTCATGGCGCTCCCGTGTAGAACCTGTCCCAAAGCGCAATCTTCCATCCCTGCGAAAAGGCAGCACCATCAAACCCCGGGACGAAACACCTAGATCAGAGGCCGGCGTGTCGGCATCGTCTCATCGTCCACTGCCAGCCCGGCGGCTGCACGCAGGCCACGCCGGTCGGTGACGGTCAAAACGCCGTCGGACCAGCGGGCATACCCCCTCTCTAGCAGGCGGCGCAGCGTCTTGTTCGTGTGCACCAGAGACAGCCCCATGGCGTCCGCCAGATCCTGCTGGCGAAACGGTAGCGGCGTTTCATCGGGCCCCGATGAGAGCCCCACGCGTTCCGCGCGTTCGCTCAAGCGCACCAGAGCCCAGGCGATGCGGCTCTCGGCAGTCTGCTGGCCCACGGTGGTCAGTGCTTCGGCGACCAAGTGCTCATCAACCGCTGCCGCCCAGGTGAGATCGAACGAGCGTTCCGGGCTGGCTTTGATGAACTGCCACAAGCTGGCCCGGTCAAAAACACAGAACAGCATGTCCGTCGTGGATTCCACGGACTGCTGCATCTCTTCCATCACGCTTCCCTGTAGCCCGATGAAGTCGCCCGGGAATATGAAGTTGATCACCTGGCGGCGCCCATTGGACAACGTCTTGTAACGCACGCCCATACCGCTCAGCACGGTGTAAAGCTGCGCCGCCTTTGCGCCCTCGCGCAGGATCGTTTTCTGCGGGTCGATGGTGAGCTCGCCTGCCTTGAAGCGCTGCGTAACCTCCAGCTCTTCAGCTGAAAACGGCGCAAAATGTTCGAGCCCCCTGAGCGGGCAATCAGCGCATTTGACCTTGTGCGTCATGGCTCACTCATATGTCACAGTTTAATGCACCGAACCGTTCAGCGTGGAAGTACCGAACGCAAACGCGAGGACGTTCGATGCGCAAGGTACTCATCGTAGAGGCAGATCCGCTGGTCGCTGAAGACCTGGCCAGCATCGTCCGTTTGGTCAACTTCGATCTATCGGCACGCACCGCTGACGAAGCCAGCGCCGCGCTCAGCTGGTTGAGGCGCGAAGTCTGCCCGCCGGCAGTGGCGCTGATCAACATCGGCCGGGATGAGCAAGATGTTCGCGAGCTTGTCAGCAGCTTGATCTTGAAAGGGACCCGTCTGATTCTTCTCGACAGCGTCCCAGTGCCCGCCTGGTGCGCCCACTTTGCGGACAGAAGCCACTGCATAGGCTTGCCCTTCTCCGCCACCGACCTGGAGCAGGCGGTTCGGGCAGCTGCGTTCCCCTCAGACAATGGCGGCCAGCATCCGACGCATCGCCACGACTGATCCAGATTAGGCGTGCAGCTCCGACGAGGACTTTAACACCTTGTCCCCATCGTCCTGCTCGATGAGAAACGCCGGCTCATCATCGCTCGCGTTTCGGGTCACCTCAGCACCCTTAATCGTGACCGTTGTCTTGCCGGTAAATCTTTCTTTGATCGTTCCTTCGGCGGAGCCGTTACCCCAGTTCCAGTTGACGTGTTGTCCGACAGAGAACTTTGCCATCGCGAACACTCCTTTGTCCTCTGTGGGACAATTGCGATCACGATCACATGTTCCGTCCTCCCAGCAACGTGGCGATCTTGAGGGCGATATCGCGAGCTTATGGGAATTTTTTGGAACATATTTTGATCTGATATTTTGGATTTATGAGCGGGCGTTGAACCCTGCGATAAACATTACAGGAGACTATCATGCTTGGTTGGGCACTTGCATTTCTTGTTGTTG
>CAKZYH010000130.1 GCA_937884725.1 uncultured Paracoccaceae bacterium | reverse complement strand
CTTGGAGTATTTCTGCAGGTCGGCATTGGCATCCAGTTTTGGATCAACATCTTACTGACGATCTTCGGTTACATTCCTGGCATCGTCCACGCCATCTGGATTATCGCGCGGCGCTAACCGATGCTGAAAGCGTCTCCCTCAAACATGGGGCTTGCTGGCAGGACAGCATCGCGCCGACGTCAAACCGACGTGACCGGCGAGCTTGAGCAAATTGATCGGCTCGCCGGTCTGCTCGACACCCGGCTGCGCATTCCCTTCACCCCATTTCGGGTGGGGCTCGATGGAATGCTTGGCATTCTACCCGGCGTTGGCGATACGCTCACTTTGTTGCCGTCCGCGTACATTATCGCGCGCGGTTGGCAGCTGGGTGCACGCAAGCGGACCCTCGTCAAAATGATGGCGACAAGCGCCACCGACTATCTGATCGGGCTTGTGCCGCTGGTGGGCGATCTCCTGGACATCGGCTACAAGGGCAACGTGCGTAACGCCGCCACTCTTCGCCGTGAAATGGCCTCGCAAGGGCGTCTCAGCTCTCTCTGAGCAGCAACGAGAGCGTACTGCCCCGCGAGGTACCACCTCTGAATTGAGGATGTTACGTATGACCGCGCCACTGTCGGCCTCAGACGAGGAAAAGCTTGCCGACACAGAACCGCTGAGCGCCCCCATCATCTACGAAGCGGTGCGCCGTGATGGAGAAGAGGAACTCGGGCGGCCGATCCCGGCGCTGTTGTTTTCCGGGCTCATCGCCGGCGTCCTCATTTCCACATCAGTATTGGCACAGGCGATACTCAAAACCCACACACCAGCTGATGTTGTTTGGCAGCCGCTTCTCGTCAGTGTCGGCTATTCACTGGGTTTCCTGCTCGTGATCTTGGGGCGCATGCAGCTCTTCACCGAAAATACAATCACGACCGTTTTGCCGCTCATGGCGAAGCCAACGGTCAGGTGTTTTGGAAAAGTGATGCGGCTTTGGCTGACTGTGCTAGCCGCAAACGTTGCGGGCGCAACGCTGGCGGCGGCCGCATTTCATGTTGGGATCGTGCCGTCGGAGCTTGGCCCAGCGCTGCAATCAATCTCCATGCACGCAGTGGGTATGGGACTCACGGACAGCTTTCTTCGCGGCATCCCCGCCGGATTTATCATCGCTGCCCTGGTGTGGGTCTTGGCCCACGGCCGAACATCCGAGTTTGCTGTCATCACCCTGTTTGTGTGGCTGATTGCGGCGGGCGATTTCACGCACGTCGTCGCGGGCTCGGTGGAGGCTGCCTACGTTGTCATCGGAGGCGAAGCGTCTCTGCCCACCGTCGCGATCGAGTTTTTTGTTCCCACCCTGCTTGGCAATATTGTTGGCGGAACGTTCGTCTTCAGTCTCATTGCCTGGGCTCAAGTAAGAAGCGATGCTTCGGCGATACCCGGGGAGAAATAGCATCGGTAAATCGGCCTGAACCGCACCGGAAACCTCTGATCACGGTTTGTCTTAGTTGGCGGCCGTGTGCATAAGCCTCAACGCCGTGAGGCGGTTAGCTTTCGCATTGGCCGAGGGAGTGCTTTCCACGGGTTTGGGATACGGTCATTGCTGATGGACTCAACCGAATCGAACGTCGCCTATCCGAGGGTCTCGGAGTAACGGGTCGCCAGATATTGTGGTCCCGCTCTAGCCTCGGCGCAATGCCGCCTCCCGTTTCCAGCCGACGCTGGTGGACGGCGTGCTCCAGGACATCGAGGACGATGCCGGCATGGACGGTCCTGCTGACCCGCCAGTGAACGATCTGGCAATAGCCGAAACGGCGGCGCTTGCCGGCGATCTCGGTCATTGCCGCGCGAATATAGACGTGGTCCCGTAAACGATCGCTCCGGACCGTCGGATAGACGCCGACCAGATGGCACGCCCAACGCTGCGAGATGTCCGGCTCACCCATCGCCCGGAGCGCCGCGCCCTGTCGCTATTCCGGAGTGGCCAGGGCCTTCCCAGAGAATCCTTCAGCTCGACGTTGGCGAGCATGGCGTCGGCCAGCAGGCGCGTGAGCTTGGCTTTCTCGTCCTCCGACGCCTTCAGCCGGCGGACATCGGCCACGCCCATGCCGCGGTACTTCGCCCGCAGCTTGTCGCGCGTGGCCGGGTTGAGACACAGTTTTTGGCAGACCTCCGCCGTCGCCATCCAAGTTCCTGCCTCTTCCTCCTCTTGATGAGCCGCGGCGCGGTGAAGCGGCTTCTCCTCATGTCGTGTGATCCGTTGAGCGAAAGTCAGACTCTTCCACACAGCGACTAAGCCGGCGAGGCCAGGTTAAGGCTAAAGTGCGTCACACCAATTCTTCGCCAACTCAGTACAAGAGCCATCAGCGGGGAATAGCTGATGACAACTGCTTCAGCGATACCCGATCTTGCCGCGTGATAGCGCACACCCAGGTGAAGCTCTCGGTGCCTGAGCACTGCAACGTGGTTGGTAACTGCGTGGTTTACTTTGAGCACGAAGTTGCCGCATCGCTCACTGCGCGGGCGGACCAGCAACGAAGTTGCCCCACTGTGAAATGAGAGCCCTGCGCGCCTCCAGCATGTCGGTGCGCGCGTAGGCATTCCTCGCGGTGTCCCCGACGACGTGCGCCAGGCACATCTCGGACACCAGATCCGAGTGGCCATTCTCCAAGGCCCAGTCTTTGAACGATGAGCGAAAGCCGTGGACCGTCATCGACGGCACGCTGTATCGCTTCGTGAGGGTGAGCATCGTCATATCGCTCATGGGCTTGCCGGCGCGCGCACCACTGAACACTGCCCTGCCGATCCGCGGCTGATCAGCGACCAGCTTTAGCGCCAGCGAGGAGAGGGGCACGCGGTGCTCCATCTTCATCTTCATGCGTGTCTTCGGGATCGTCCACAACGCCGCGTCGAGGTCGAGCTCGTCCCACGTCATCAGACGCACCTCGCCGGAGCGGGCGGCCGTGAGGATCGTGAAGATGACCGCCGTAGCGGCAGTCCCCTTAATGCGACTCAGTGATTCTACAAAGGCCGGAATCTCACGCCAGCCCATGGCCTCTCGATGGTTGATGAGCGAGCGGTCTCGCTTGGGAAGGAGATGCTGGAGCTTCCCCTTCATCATCGCCGGGTTGCCCAGTTCATCAGGGCGCCACTCCATGGCGATCGCATAGTCAAACACGCGCTCGATCCGGCCTCTGACTCTCGCGGCCGTTTCCGCCTTGGTGAGCCAAATGGGCTCAACGCAGGCCAGGACGTCGCGCGTGCGAACCTGATCAACGGGCGAACTGGCTATCGGCGCCGCGTACCGCTCTAGGGTGTTGCGCCATTGCTGGCGGTGCTTGGGGTTGCGCCAGGAGGCCTCCGACGCTGCAATGAGCTTATCAGCCACCTCTGCGAAAGTTGGCGCCAAAGATCGCGCTGGTTGCGCGGGGCGTCTTGGCTTGCGTGGATCAACCCCGGAAGCAACCGCAGCTCTGATCTCGGCCGCCTTTGCACGAGCCTCGGCGAGGGTGATGCCAGGATAACCACCGAGCCCGGCATCGCGCCGACTACCGTCAAAGCTGTATCTCATCACCCACATCTTGGCTCCAGACTTTTTCACCAGGAGTTGGAGGCCATCGCCGTCAGTATAGCGGCCTGGGGTGGATATCGACTTCACCTTCGCATTGGTCAGCGCGGGCATGACCTACGATGGCCCGCCATCTACGAAATTCTCAGCCCGCTTCACGCCACGCCCCTTCGTGCCAGTTACCACAATGGTTCCCACGGCAGTTACCACACCGTACGCGGCTATGCATAGCTATCTATGGCTGGGTATGGCGCTATTTTGAGTGGTTACGTCGAGGATATTGGCGGCGTATGGCTATCTATGGCTACGTATGCCAGGTTTCTTGGCGGAGAGACAGGGATTCGAACCCTGGGTGCGGTTGCCCGCACAACGGTTTTCGAGACCGCCCCGTTCGACCGCTCCGGCACCTCTCCCGCTCCGTTCGCCTAGCCCACCTCAAACGCTGCTTCAAGCGCAAGCGACGCTTCCCTCGTCAAGCCTGCTCATCGAACGAGGGCACGTGCGGCCCGGAACGCCAACCCAAAACCCGAGAGTCCCAAGGAAGACCGCTAAATCCAAGGCCGCTTCGACGACAGGTGCGTGGCGTGATCGGCGATCGCCTTCGCTTTTTGCAGCGTCAGCCCCACTTCGTCGAGGCCGTGCAACAGGCGATGCTTCAGCCAATCGTCAATCTCAAAGCGAACAGGACCTGCATCAGAGCCCGAGATAACCTGCTCAGGAAGGTCCACCGTCAGCGTCGCGTTGGCGCCGCGCTCGGCGTGGCTCATCAAATTCTCCAGCACCGGCGCCACGACCGTGATCGGCAAAATGCCGTTCTTGAAGCAGTTATGGTAAAATATGTCGGCGAACGACGTGGAAATCACGCACCGAATGCCCTGGTCCAAAAGTGCCCATGGCGCGTGCTCACGCGACGACCCACAGCCAAAATTGTCGCCGGCAATCAGGATTTCGGCGTCCTGGTAAGCTGGCTTGTTGAGCGGAAAGTGCGGATCAAGCGTCCCATCAGCCAGCCGGCGGATCTCCTTAAACAGCCCCTCAGCCAGCCCAGTCCGCTTGATCGTCTTCAGGTAGTCCTTCGGGATGATCATGTCGGTGTCGACATTGATCATTCGCAGCGGCGCAGCCACAGATGTCAGCTTCGAGAATGGCTTCATGGCGACCCCACATCGCCGATCCGCCCCTAGCGCGGTGCGCCAGCCCGGCGGATTTCGGCTTCCAGCGTTTGCACGTCCTGGCTCAACCTTTGCCGCAACGTCGCTGCCTGTGACAAGGACGAGATGGCAGTATCGAGCCGATCCTCGGTGTCGCTGAGGCCCCGGGTGAAGCGCTGCGCCGTGTCGGCCGCCACTCCCGATCCCTCGGCCACTAGAGGCGACAAACCATCTAGTGTCGTGCGCAGTGACGTCACCACCCGCGACAGATCCACCACCACGTCATTGTTGAGCTCCGCCAGCGCCGCCGCCGACCGCGCCACATCCGCGCTCACCATACCGACCCGGTCACCGCCCCGCTGCAGCGCATTGAGGATAACAGGCGACATCGCCATCAGCCCCCCGAAGAAAAGCGCCACAATCACCCCGGCCGTCATGCCCCGAATGATCCCCGCAAGCAGGCCCCCAACAATGATCAGAAGCCCCGCCAGAACCGGCAGCAACCACTGCAGGTCATCATACTGGAAATCGGCCATAAGCTGTTCGACGTTCATGAGTGGTCCTCCCGCCGGCGGGGGTTGCTGCAATCAATTCCCCTAGCGTTGAGCGAGTCGGACGCAAAGCGCCATCCACCGCGCCCAATCATCCAGAGTTATCGCGCCTCGCTATAATATTCTGGGTTCGGAACCATACTCGTGGCACTCGCAACGCGGTTCGTCATGTTAAAGAACGCTGCCACCGACACGATGTCCCAAATGGCACGGTCTGTGAAACCCGCGTTATGGAGCGCTGCGGTGGACTTGCCCCCCTCATGTGGCGCCATCGTCAGCGCCCAGGCGAAGTCCAGCATCGCCCTGTGCCGGTCAGACAGCTTCGCCGCCCGGTAGTTCACCGACAGCGTGTCCCCCAACACTGGATCGCCCGACAACGACCGCACCGCAGCCCCATGCGCCACAATGCAGTAGTGGCACCGGTTCGCGCTCGACACCACGACCGCGATCATCTCCCGCTCCAACTTGGACAAATCGGAGGGCGCGAGCATCAGATCGTTGTACAGCTCGGTGAAACAGCGCAACTTTTGTTCGTCGAACGCGTACGCCTTCAACACGTTGGGCACGAGGCCCAATTTCTCCTCGCACTTGGCAAAATACGCCTTTGTGTCCTCCGACAGCTCCGCCATCGGCAGATCAAGGCTTATCACTGCGTCATCGTCATGCATCATTAGTCCCCGCCGCATACAAAAGCTCTAATGGCGCCCCGGGGGAACACGATGCTGGACGATCTGCAAGAGGCCAAGGACGCGAAACTCACCAGGCTCGCACAAGCCATACGGCACGCGGGCATGGGTGTGGGCTTCGCTGCCTTCGCGGAAAACATGTTCCGCTACGCCGCGCCCGAGGACTTGGAGCACCTCACCCACGACGATCTTTACGCGCTCGCCACCCGCGCCTTCGATAAATTGAAGTTCCGCACCCCCGGCGTCCCGCTCGTGGAAGTGTTCGATGGCGCCGACGTCAACGTCGCCGAGGATGGCAACATCCCCATCACCATCATCGAGACGTTCGGCGATGACATGGCGTTCCTGTTCGGCTCGATCAAAAACGAGATCCAAGCCCAGGGCCACACCATCCACCTGGTGGTCCATCCCATCGTGTCCGTGGACCGGGCTGACGACGGCAACCTCGTCAGATTTCAGGGGCCCGCCAAACACGGCGACGGCCTGCAGCACGAAAGCCTCATCCACATCCACATCGACCTTGTCGACGAGCCCGAACGCCGCCAAGCGCTGATGGATGGCATCGCCAAGGTGCAAACCGATGTCGGCCTCGCCACCGCCGACTTTGAGCCCATGCGCGCGCGCCTTCGGGAAGCCATCGAAGGCCTCAAAGTCGCCGACGTCCAAGTCCCCGCCGCCTCCTTCCAAGAGGCGGTCGCCTTCCTTGAAGCCATGGAAGCCGGCGACTTCGTGCTCACCGGCATGCGCGAGCACAGGCTCGACGGCGACACCGCCACAGGCGACCTCATCCCGCTCGACGAGAAAAGCCTCGGCATCATGCGCCAGCCCGAGCTGCGTGTACTGCGCCACTGGACCGACTTCAGCGTCGTCACGCCGGAGGTGCGCGAGTTCTTGCAAACCCCAGAGCCGGTGCTGATCGCCAAGGCGAGCGTGGTGAGCCTCATCCAGCGCCGCACCTACCTCGATTATGTGGGCGTCAAAATCTACGACGACGACGGCAACGTCGCGGGCGAATTACGCATCGTGGGCCTCTTCACCTCCGCCGCCTACACGCGATCGGTGCTCAACCTGCCGGTCCTGCGCCTCAAAGCGCGCAAAGTCATCGCCGAGCTCGGCTTTGATCCGCAAACCCACTCGGGCGCTGCCCTCCTCAACGTCCTGGAGACCTACCCGCGCGACGAGCTCTACCAAGTGGAGACCGAGCAGCTCGCCAAGTTCGCCGACGCCATCATGCAGCTCAACGAGCGCCCGCGCGTACGCGTCCTGCCCCGCGTCGACCCGTTCGACCGCTTCGTCTCCATCCTGGTTTACGTCCCGCGCGACCGCTTCACCACACAAACCCGCGAAGCCATCGAAGCCTTCCTCACCGAGGCCTATGACGGTCACGTGTCGGCGCGGTACGTCTCCGTCACAGAGACAACGCTCACCCGCCTGCACATCATCATCGGCCGGCGTGAGTATCACACCCCCCAGCCCAAACCTCGCGACCTAGAAGAGCGCATCGGCACGCTCATTCGCACCTGGGGCGATGACCTCGCCGCAGCCGCCGCCGCCATGCCCAAGTTCGGCATCGACCGCGCCACCGTCGCTGAGTGGGCCCCGGCCTTTTCCAACAGCTACCAGGCCACCTACGCCGCCGACCGCGCCATACGCGACATCAACATCGTCAGCCAAATCTCCGACGAGACGCCGACGGCCATCGTCTTCTTCCGCCGCGACAGCGACGGCGAAGACGGCTGCTCGCTCAAAATCTACAATAAAGACCAGCCGATCTCGCTGTCATCGCGCGTTCCCATCCTGGAGAATATGGGCTTTACGGTCATCGACGAGCGCACCTTCCGTGTCGACATCCCGGGGCACGAACACAGCTGCTTCATGCACGACATGTCGCTAAAATCGGCCGACGGCGCATCGCTCGATGTCACCGGTTACGCTGAGTTCTTGCAGGCCATGTTCATTGCCGTCTGGGAAACCGAGGCGGAAAACGACACCTTCAACGGCCTACTCCTCACCGCGGGTCTCGCCTGGCGCGACATTGCCATCCTGCGCGCCCTGTCGCGCTACCTGCGCCAAGCGACAATCCCCTACGGCCAGGACCTGATTGCCGAAACACTCAACCGCTATCCGGCCATCGCCAAGGCGCTCATCGACCTGTTTTACGCAAGCTTCGATCCCGCGTTCGAAGGTGATCGCGAACCCCGCATCGTCGACCTCAACGCCAACATCGAAATGCTCTGCGCCGAGGTCGTCAGCCTCGCCGACGACACCATCGTCCACCGCCTGCAAAACCTCATCGGCGCCACGCTGCGCACCAATGTCTTCCAGCTCACCGAAGAAGGCACCATCACCACCACCTTCGGGTTCAAGCTCGATCCCGCCCAGGTTGACGGGCTGCCAAAGCCTGTCCCCTACCGGGAAATCTGGTGCTACTCGCCGCGCGTTGAGGGCGTCCACATCCGCTTTGGCCCCATCGCCCGCGGCGGTCTTCGCTGGTCCGACCGCCCGCAGGATTTCCGCACCGAGGTGCTCGGCCTCGTGAAGGCGCAGCAGGTGAAAAATGCCGTCATCGTGCCCGTCGGCGCCAAGGGCGGCTTCTTTCCCAAACGCCTCCCCGACCGCTCCCAGCGCGATGCCTGGTTCGAAGAAGGCCGCGGCGCCTACAAGGTCTTCATCGACAACCTTCTCGATATGACCGACGACCTCGACGGCGAAACCATCGTGCCGCCCACCGACGTCGTCCGCCGCGATGGCGACGACCCCTACCTCGTCGTTGCCGCCGACAAAGGCACAGCCACCTTCTCCGATACCGCCAACGGCATCGCCCAGGAGCACGGCTTCTGGCTCGATGATGCCTTCGCCTCAGGCGGCTCTGCCGGCTACGACCACAAAGAGATGGGCATCACCGCCCGCGGCGCGTGGGAGAGCGTCAAGCGCCACTTCCGCGAGATGAACCACGACATCCAAACCGAACCCTTCACCGTGGTGGGCGTCGGCGACATGTCCGGCGACGTGTTTGGCAACGGCATGCTCCTGTCGCGCGAAACCAAGCTCATCGCCGCCTTCGACCACCGCGACATTTTCATTGATCCCAACCCTGACCCTGCGGCAAGCTACGGCGCGCGCCAGACCCTGTTCGATAAGCCCCGCTCGTCCTGGCAGGACTACGACCGCTCGGTCCTCTCCCCCGGCGGCGGCATTTTCTCCCGCGCCTCCAAGTCCATCGAGCTGTCCCCCGAAGCCCGCCTCGCCCTCGACCTCCAAAGGTCATCTGTCACGCCCACCGAATTGATGCGTGCCATCTTGCGGGCCCCCGCCGACCTCATGTGGTTTGGCGGTATCGGCACCTACATCCGCGGGCCGCAGGAGGGGAACCTTGAGATCGGCGACCGCGCCAACGATGCCATTCGCCTCAGCGCCGACGAGGTACGCGTCAAGGTGATCGGCGAGGGCGCTAACCTCGGCGTCTCCGCCAAAGCCCGCGTTGCGC
>CAKZYH010000129.1 GCA_937884725.1 uncultured Paracoccaceae bacterium | reverse complement strand
CCCGGGTGAACTCGTCCAGCACGGTCAGCATCTTGTACCGACGGCCATTGCTTAGAGCGGGTCACGGAAACACGGAAGCATATCCGGCGTTTTGGATATAGTTTTCACACTCGCGGGGTGTGAAGCGGTCGAGAAGCGAGCCGATCCGTCGCCATGTGGCCTCGCAGGTTCGCTCTTGAGCTTCGCGCAGCAAGTGCTTGAGCTTGGCGAAGACCTGCTCGATGGGATTGAGATCCGGCGAGTAGGGCGGCAGAAACAACAAATGCGCTCCGGCATCCCGGATGGCGGTACGCACCGCCTTTCCCTTGTGGCTGCCCAAATTGTCCATGATGACCACGTCACCGTGGGAAAGCGTTGGCGCGAGACGCTGCGCAACCCAGGCCTGAAAACGCACACCGTTGATGGGGCCATCGAAGACGAACGGCGCATCGATGCGGTCGGTGCGAAGCGCGGCAAGGAACGTCATCGTGCGCCAACGGCCGTGGGGAGCGCGACCGATGAGGCGGCGACCACGATGGCCCCAGCCGCGCAGCGGTGCCATGTTCGTTTTGGCCCACGTCTCATCCACGAACACCAGGCGCTGCGGGTCGATCCTCTTCTGATGAAGCCGCCAGCGATGACGGCGCCTGGCCACATCCTTGCGGCTCTGCTCGTCAGCGAGCGCGGTTTTTTTTGAACGTCATGCCTTCGGCCCGCAGCAGCCGCCAGACGGCCATGTGGCTCGCCTTGATCCCTCGGGTGCCGAGTTCAAAGGCCAGTTGGCGGGTGGTGATCGACGGATGTTCGGCCAGCCGTGACAGGATGAATTCGCGCTCGTTTACAAGCTTGGACCGTTTTGTCGTGCCCATTTTGGCGGGTGAAAGGCTACCGGTCTGCCGCAGTCGCTGCGACCACTTCACGACCGCCGACACTGAGATGGCGAACCGCTCCGCAACTTGCCGGCAGGTCGCGCCATCCGCCAGCGCCTGCATGGCGCGTTCTCGCAAATCCATCGAATAGGGCTGGGTCACTGGCATGGCTCCAATTGCCCAGCCAACGACTCACATTCGCATGAACAGAAACCTTCGATTCCGTCATCGCGTGATCCGCTCTAGGCAGCGGTCGCATTTTAACGGGTTGTGGGATTCCCACGGCGATCGAGACGTGATTCAAGACTGGTCTTTGCAGGAGCAGTCGATGATTCGCAGCGACCTGACTGATGACCAATGGGCCCGGATTGAACCGTTCGTGAGAGGCGGCCGCCGCGGCAAACGCGGCCCTCGCAGCGATAATCGCGCCTTCGTCAACGCCATCATCTGGATGGCCCGGTCCGGGGCGCGCTGGTCCGACTTGCCCGAGCGCTACGGCAGAGTGTCCACCATCAAGAGCCGCTATTATCGCTGGGTGGAGGACGGCGTGCTCGACACGCTCTTGAACGCGCTGGCCAGCGAGGCGGATACGGAGTGGGTGTCGGTGGATTCCACCACCATCAAAGCCCATCCCCAGGCCAGCGGCGCCCCGCTCAAAAAGGGGGCCCAGCGGCTTGCGGCTTGGGCCGGTCCCGCGGCGGGCTGAGCTCAAAACTCCACGTGGCCGCCGATGCGCTGGGCCTGCCGCTGCGTGTCATCATCTCCCCAGGGCACAGGGGCGACGTCTTGTCCGCCGGGGAGCTCATCGCGGGCCTGCGGCCGGACCACGTGCTGGCCGACCGAGCCTACGACGCCAACCACTTCCGCCTCGCGATCGCCTACGAAGGCGCTATGGCGGTGATCCCATCGCGGCCGGACCGGACAAAGCGGCTGCCGTGCGACTTTCGGCTGTACCGCGAGCGCAACCTTGTGGAGCGCTTGATCAACCGGCTCAAACAGTTCCGCCGCGTTGCGACCCGGTACGACCGGTTTGCCCAAACCTATCGCGGCTTCGTCCTCATCGCCGCAATCTGCCTCTGGTTGGCGTGATCGTTAAAATGCGACCGCTGCCTAGTCGCTGCTCGCCGCCGCCTCGGCTGCACCCTCAGCCTTTGAACGGCGCTTGCGCCGGCGCCGTGCAGGCGGCGCGGGATGCGGGTTGACCGGGCGATCGCACTCAATTGTCCGAAGACCGCGCCCGTCGAAGGCAATGGCAATCTCACCGGCTTTCAACCGCAGCGCATCGTCGCCGAACTCGGTGCGGCGCCATCCGGAGAGTGCCGGCGCATCCCCGCCCGACACGATAGC